>JAFGKQ010000315.1 GCA_016928495.1 Candidatus Fermentibacterales bacterium | reverse complement strand
TTCCCGATCCCGACCTACAACCTCACCAGCGACTTCGACTGGGACGACGAGAACCTCAAGCCTGTCTGGGAGATGACCGGAAAATACGGCATCCCGTACTTCAGCAACTTCGTGAACTCGGACATGAGGCCCGAGGACGCCCGGAGCATGTGCTGCAGGCTCAGGCTCGACAACAGGGAGCTCAGGAAGCGGGGCGGCGGGCTGTTCGGCTCCAACCCTCTCACAGGCTCCATCGGCGTAGTCACGATCAACCTCCCCCGGATCGCGTACCTGTCGCGGAACGAAGCCGGGTTCTTCGAGCGCCTCGGAGAGCTGATGGACATTGCCAGAGACTCCCTGGAGCTGAAGAGGGCCATGATCGAAGACCTGACCGCCGCAGGCCTCTACCCCTACACCAGGCACTACCTCTCCGGGATTCGCAGGTCATCGGGCGGCACCTACTGGGCCAACCATTTCTCGACGGTCGGCCTGGTCGGGATGAACGAGGCGTGCGTGAATCTCACGGGGCACGGGATCGTGGACGAGGCATCCAGGGACCTCTCGCTGAGGACGCTGGAGTTCATGCGGGAACGCCTGTCCGGCTACCAGGAGGAGACGGGGAACCTCTACAACCTCGAGGCCTCTCCCGCCGAGGGCGCCTCCTACAGGCTCGCAAGGCTGGACCGGGAGAGGTTCCCCGACTGCGCTGCGATGGGAGTCTCCAACCCCTACTACACCAACTCGGTCCATCCTCCCGTCAGCTGCGCGATGGACATCTACGACCTGCTCGCGCACCAGGATCCACTACAGCAGATGTTCACGGGAGGAACGGTGGTCCACATCTACCTGGGTGAGGCCATCACCGACTGGAGAGTCGTCAGGAAGCTGGCCAGGAGCATCGTGGAGCGTTTCTCGCTGCCCTATTTCAGTTTCACTCCGACCTTCTCGATATGCCCGGTCCACGGCTACGTCCCGGGCGAGCACCCCGTCTGCCCCTATCCGCACACGGACGAGGAGATCGAGGAGTACGGGGACATCGTGGAGATGGAGTCCGAGCTCCCGGAAGGCTGCTTCCGCGAGCTGAGTCCGGCGGCCGATGACGGACAGGGAAACCTGTTCGTCCACGTGGGAAGGGTGGAAGGCCCGGAATGATCGCAGACAGCGAGGAGCCTACCCGGGGACCGAGACAGGTCCGGGCTATCCGCACGGAGATCTACTCCAGGGTCGTTGGCTACTACAGACCCGTGCAGGACTGGAACAAGGGCAAGCAGGAAGAGTTCAGGGAGAGGGCCTACGTCTCCTACGACCGGCCGCCCGTGGAGGAGGACGCGAGGCAGGCTGAGCCCGGCTCTTGATCCGCTCCTTCGTAGGCACGAGCCTCATCGAGTACCCCGGGAAGGTCTGCTCGGTCATCTTCCTCGGTGGCTGCAACCTCTACTGCCCCTTCTGCCACAATCCGGAGCTGGTCAGGCCGGACCTTCTTGCGGATCAGCTCTCCATCTCCCCCGACAGCGTGATCGAGCGCCTCAGGGCGAGGCAGGGCTTCGTGGAGGCAGTCACGGTAACCGGAGGGGAGCCCCTGATCCAGGAAGGTCTGCCCGACTTCCTGGCAAGCCTCAGGAAGCAGACCCCGTTGGCCATCAAGATTGACACGAACGGCACGCTCCCCGAGAGGATGCCGCCACTCGAGGGACTGGTGGACTACCTCGCGATAGACGTGAAGGCCTCGCCCGACCGCTATCCCGAAGCCACGGGCGGTCACGACGTCTTCGACCGCGTGCTCCGGAGCATCGCGGCGGCCGGCTCCTTCCCCGCCTTCGAGTTGCGCACCACCATGGTGCCCGGTCTGATCGACAGAGATGGCCTCATGGACGTTCTCGATGCCATAGGGATCCCGGTCGCGAGGTACGTTCTGCAGCCGTTCAGGCCGCAGAAGACGCTCTCGCCGGAGTACGAGGAGGTCGTGCCCTACCCGGTCTCCTACCTGGAGGAGTGCGCGGAGGCCATGAGAGCCAGGGTGGCGGAGGTGGAGGTCAGGTCCTAGGCCTTGGGGGAAGCGCCCTGAGCACCTCGAGTTGTCTCCTCCGGGAGTCGCCCCTGGCAACGAACAGCCTCTCCCCCGTGTCCGGATGGAGACCCGTGTAGTACATCGCCGTGGCAAGCGTCATCGGCGTAGGCAGGAATAGCTGGACCTGCTCCGGGCGCAGCCCCTCCCTGACGAGATCCTGAGAGAGCCTCTTCATGTCCTCCTGGCTGCCGCCGGGAAACCCGGCCATGACGTAGGGCAGCACGTACTGCTCCCTGCCGAGCTCGAAGCTCCGCCTCTCGAAGTCGCGCCTGAACTCCCGGAAGCACTCCCAGCCCGGCTTCCTCATCAGCTTCAGGACCCTGCCGGACGAGTGCTCCGGGGCAAGCTTTAGATGGCCCCCGACATGCTCCCTTGCCAGTTGCTCGCAGAATGCCGGGTCCAGGGCCGCCAGGTCGTGGCGTATGCCGCTGCTCACGAACACGTGCCTGACGCCCTTCACTGCCGCCACGCTCCCCAGCAGCCTCCCGTAGGCCGAGTGATCGCGTCGGAACCTGGGGCAGATCGAGGGAAACAGGCAGGACGGCCGCCGGCAGCTCATCATGGCGTCGGGACTGCTGCAGCCCAGCCCGTACATGTTGGCGGTGGGCCCCCCTACGTCGGTGATGGTGCCCCCGAAATAGTCCGTGGCCGCTATGGTGCGGGCCTCGGAGACTACGGACTCCTCGCTCCTGCTCCGGACGTCCCTGCCCTGGTGGAGGCCCAGCGCGCAGAAGCTGCAGCCCCCGGCGCATCCCCTCACTGCGGTTATGGAGCAGGAGATCATGTCGAACGCAGGCACGCCCTCCCGGTAGCGGGGGTGCGGCATCCTGGCAAAGGGCAGAGCGTAGACCAGGTCCAGCTCCTCCGTGGACATGGGAAGCTGAGGTGGGAAGACAGCCACGATCCTGCTGTCAGCGCACTGCAGCAGCGTCCTGGCGTTCCAGGGGCTGCTCTCCCTCTCCAGCATCCTCGTCATCTTCATGAACTCGCTGCCGGAGGAGCTGACCTGCTCGTGGGACGGGAGGATCGCGGACTCACCGAGGCCAGGGTCCGAGTAGTCGAATCCGGCCTCCCCGGCGTAGACCGCCGTCCCCCTGATGCCGAACAGCGGAGCCCCGCTCCCGATCCTGGCGGCCACCTCCGCGATCGCCTTCTCCCCCATCCCGCAAACGAGGATGTCCGCTTTCGAGTCGAGCAGGATCGATTTCCTCACGCTGTCTGACCAGAAGTCGTAGTGGCTGAGGCGCCTGAGGCTGGCCTCGATCCCCCCGATGACCACCGGGACTCCGGGCATGGCGGCCTTGACGGCATTCACGTAGCGCAGCAGCGCCCTGTCCGGCCTCAGGCCGGCCCGCCCGCCCTCGCTGTAGGCGTCGTCGGACCGACGCCTCCCCAGCGCCGTGTAGTGGTTCACCATGGAGTCCATGGCGCCGGAGGAGACGCCGACGAACAGCCTCGGCCTCCCGAGCTCGAGGAAATCGGAGGCCCTCGCCGGATCGGGCTGCGGGACGATGCCCACCCTGTAGCCCAGGCTCTCGAGCCAGCGACCGATCAGCGCGGTGCCGAACGATGGGTGGTCGACGTAGGCATCCCCGCTGACCAGCACGACGTCGCAGGAGTCCCAGCCCAGCTCCCGCATCTCCGACCGTGTCGTCGGCAGCCAATTATGGGGACACATCACTTATCTCCTCCGGAGCGTTCTGCCCGAGAACGGTAGGATCAGGCCGGCCTGATCCGTTCCGACGATACTGGCACGGGGGGGGTTGAAACCAGCTGCGCGAATGAGTAACAGAGTCATTATGGCAAGGATTGCACGAGTGGTGCTCCCCGGGATCCCCCACCACGTGACGCAGCGCGGGGTCAGGTCGATGAGCATCTTCGACTCGGACGACGACAGGCTCTTCTATGTCAGGTCGCTCCGCAAGGCGGCGGCGGCTCACGGCCTCTCGTACGTCTGCTGGTGCCTCATGGGCAACCATGTACATCTCGTCGTGATCCCGGAAGCTGTTGACAGCCTGGCCCGTGGCATCGGCGACGCCCACAAGGCGTACACGGCGACCGTCAACGAGAGAAAGCAGGTCAGGGGCTACCTGTTCCAGGGGAGGTTCTACTCGACACCCCTCGGAACCGCCCATCTCGTCAGTGCTATCCGATACGCTCATCAGAACCCGGTTCGGGCCGGACTGGTCCGACGGCCCACCGACTACCGCTGGTCGAGCGCACGCTACTATGCAGGCCTCTGTCATGAGGATCCTCTGGTGGGCGCAAGCCTCAGTGATCTCGGGATTGCCCGCGAGGCGGTCAGAGGTGCGTTGCTCGGTGAGGAAGAGGAGAGCCTGATCCGCAGGCACACGAGAACCGGCAGGCCGCTCGGAGACGAGAGGTTCGTCAGGATGGCCGAGAAGCTCACTGGAAGGAGCCTGGCCAGGAGGAAGCCGGGGCCGCGGGCTCGAGGCGAGATAAGTGATGTGTCCCCATAACTCTTGACAAAGGCTGAGGGCTGATTCCCATTCCCGGAGGAAGGGGAGGAAAACATGGGAACCAGCCGAAGCGCGATCCTGGGTGCCATGTCGGTTCTGGTCATCTGCACGGGGCTCTCCGGCGCAGTCACGCTGATCTCCAGATCCACCGGCCTGGAGATACCCCTGAAGGAGGCCGGGCACACCGAGATCGAGGTGGCGGACGTCAACGACGACGGCTTCCTCGATCTGGTCTCCGTGGGGGACCACGGGTCTCCGTACATCAACTCGGACGAGCACGGCATCATGGTCTGGCTGGGCAACGGCCAAGGCGTGTGGACGGTCCATCAGACGGGCGAGTTCGGCTACGGGGGCTGCGCGGTCGGTGATATCAACCTCGACGGGATCGCGGACGTCGCCTGGGGCATCCATCACAACTACGCTCCTGCTCCGTTCGGGGACCGGCTGATGGGCGCCGCCCTCGGCGACGGCACGGGTTACGGGTGGACTCCGTGGGACACCGGCCTGGCCACCGGCGGCGAGGACTGGGGCATGTTCGCGACGGAGCTGGCCGACTTCGACCTGGACGGGGACCTGGACATAGTCTGCCAGTCCTTCGGGGCCAGCAACGGGGTGAGGGTCTACGAGAACAACATGGACGGGACCTGGTCGCCTGTCTGGACGCTGGACGGCGGCAACGCCAACTACACGATCGAGTCGGGTGACTTCGACTCGGACGGCATACCTGACTTCGCCTGCACCAGATGGTATCCCAACGCGAACGTGTTCTTCGGTGACGGCAGCTTCGGCTTCACCCAGGACCAGGACGGCATACCGGACAGAACGATAGTCGCCATCGACGTGGGCGACTTCGACAACGACGGGCGGGACGACATAGCCTGCTCCCTGGGCTCCGACTCCGGAGTCCGCTGCTACCGCTACGAGGGTGGCGCCTGGGTCGACTGCTCGGCAGGTCTTCCTCCGGGCGGCGCCTACTACGACGAGGTCAGGTTCGGCGACATCGACGGAGACGGGCTGCTCGACCTGGTCCTATACGACGATCCCACGGGCTGGGTCTACCTGGGCGACGGCGCCGGCAACTGGGCGCAGGACGCGATATGGTCGATGCCCGCGTCCGGCGACGCTTCTGCCATGAACGTCGAGGGCGATATCGATCACGACGGCAGGGAGGACATAGTCATCCAGGGGGAACAGACCGGCGGCATGTTCGACAGGAACCAGCTCAGGGTCTACTCGCCATGGCTCGAGCCATCCGCCCTCTCTGCAAGAGTGATCTATCCGCACGGCGGCGAGACCTTCATCAACGGGGCGGTCAGGGAGATCAGGTGGCTGAGCGCCGTGCCCCCGGGACAGGGACAGGCCACGGTCGACCTCTACCTCTCGGTCTCCGGGCCTTCCGGTCCCTGGACCCAGCTAGCGGAGGATACCCCGGACGACGGCCACTACCAGTGGGGCGTGGACTCCCCGGTCGCATCCGACGAGTGCAGGATCCGGGCCGTCGTCGCCACCGCCTCCGCCTCTGTCGAGGCCGTCTCCCCCGACGACTTCCGTGTCCTCGACTCGCCCACGGCGGTGGAGACCAGCTCCGAGGCGGTTCTCGGCCAGTTGGCCGTGAGTCCTCTTGCCAATCCCTGCCTGGGCTCCCCGGTGGTGATGGTCACCGCTCCCGCGATCGGCAAACCTGTCTCGGTCTCACTATGGGACGCCGCCGGAAGGCTGATCGACAGGACCGACGTGACGTATGCCGAAGGGCAGGACAACGCGGCGGTCTCTCTCGGCGGAGCCTGCCTTCCGGCGGGTGTCTACATAGTCGGGGCAGATTGCGGGGAGTTGAGGGCAGCGGTCAGGGTAGTCGTCCTGAGATAGCCCCCACCCACTCCTCCGGGTTCCCGAGCGCCCATGCGGCGGAATCCGGCCCTGCGGGCCCGGCGAAGCTGACCTTGAGGAGAGGACAGGCCCGGGACTTGCCGAGATGGCTCTTCACTATCTGGACTCCGGTGACGGTCTCGAGAGGGATGGTGAAGACCCTCCTCGGCAGCAGCATCTCAAAACAGAGCTGTCCGGAGGTCAGGAGAAGAACTCCGTTGCCCCTCACCTGGCCCATTCCCCTGGACTCCAGGCCGAAGAAGCTCGCGCCGGGAGAAACCATGACGATCTCGCTGCCGCCGAACCTCTCGATCATTGCGGCCGTGCGCCTGCGCAGGAGAACCCTTACCACGGCGAGAGCGAGCACGAACAGCAGCAATCCTCCGGCAGCGAGCGGCAATGCTGGCGACACAGGGATCCCCTCCGGTTCAGGCTTCCGGGCCGGTCACCACAGGCTTATGCTACCCTGAGCCGCCCGAAGCGGCAACAGAACTGGAGATCTCCGCCATGACGCTCTACCAGGCCCTGCTGCTCTTCCTCGCCGGGGTGGGTGCCGGTTTCGTGAACGTGTCGGCAGGGGGTGGCTCTCTGCTGACGCTCCCGGCGCTGATCTTCCTCGGGCTGCCTACCGCGGTCGCGAACGGCACGAACAGGCTGGCAATCCTCATCCAGTGCGGAGTCTCGACGGGGACCTTCCGCCGTCTGGGCCACGATGGCCTGAAGCTGGGCCTCCGCTTGAGCGTCACCGCGATCGCGGGCGCGGTGCTGGGATCGCTGGTAGCCGTAGATACTCCGGATGCCGTGTTCAGAGTGGTGCTTTCCCTGGTGATGGTGCTGGCCCTGATCGTCATCCTGGTCAGGAGAAAGGGCAAGGCCGGCTGCCCGCCGGACCAGCCTGGCGCGCAGACGGGAGTCGGGCACCCGCGCCTTCAGCTCCTGCTCTTCTTCCTGATCGGCCTCTACGGAGGCTTCATACAGGCCGGAGTCGGCTACCTGCAGATCTTCGCCCTCTACATCGTTGGCGGTCTCTCCCTCGTCCGGACCAACTGCGTCAAGATAATGGTGACCGGCATCTACCTGATTCCCTCGCTGGCCGTGTTCATCGCCGATGGCAAGATTGCCTGGCTCCCGGCGCTGGTCCTGGCCCTTGGAGCCGGTACCGGGGGATGGCTAGGCACCACGTTCGCCGTCAGGAAGGGCGAGGTCTGGATCAAGGCCGTGCTCGCGCTGGCGGTGCTGGCCATGGCGGGCAGGCTCGCCGGCATCTACTAGGAAGGCCATCATGGGCCCGAACGAGCCGCTCTCGAAGAAGGACCGACCGAGGATCGTGTTGCAGGCGCAGGGCCTCGACAGGACCCTGCTCCTGCTCTCCACGGCAGCAGCCGTCGCGGTGACCCTCAGGGTAGCGCTAGCCTGGCAGGACCTGCCGGAGACGATAGCACTCCACTTCGACCTTCAGGGCAGGCCCGACGGCTTCGGCTCGAGGGGTATCATCCTGCTCATGCCGGCCATGGCATGGCTCATGAACATCATGCTCACCGTAGTCCAGAGGTTCCCACACATCTTCAATTACGCCTGGCCCATTACCAGAGCGAACGCCCGGGCGCAGTACGAGCTGGCGTTCCGCCTGATGTCATGGGTCAGGCTCGTTGCCACCCTGGTCATGGCCTACCTGGGCTGGGTGATGGCCGAATCCGCAGAGGGGGCGCAGCCGGCTCTCGGCGCCTGGTTCCTTCCCGCATCGGGAATCGCTGTGATCCTGGCGCTGGCGGCATACCTTGTACGCGCTTACAGGAACAGGCGTCCGGAGGACTGGGCGCAATACGCTGCGGACGACGAATGGGAGCCTCCCCCGGACCAGCTCCCCCGGCCCTAGGGCCGGGGCTCGACATAGCGCTCTATGCTCGGCTCTGGATAGATGGTCCGGTCCTCGCCCGGAATGTAGGTCAGGTCCTTCACGAAGATCTGCACGAAGAAGCAGGCCCCGCTCTCGCCGATGGACACGCCGACTCCGCTGAGTGTTGCATCACTCTCGATGTTGCGCCTGTGCGAGCCGCTCTCCAGCCAGGACATCACCACGCCCTGCGCCGGGTGGTCCACGTTGAGGGTCATCCCGACGTTCTCCCTGTACACGATGCAGTCGACTATGGCTCCGGCCAGGGCACCTCTGAAGTCTATGCCGGCGTGTCCCAGATAGGACTCGCTCTCGGCCATTCTCCTGCAATGGAGCCTGCACACCACCGCCAGGGACTCCTCCCAGCGGAGCTCCTCCAGTCCATGGTCCCGCCGGTAGGAGTTCACCAGGGCGAACACA
>JAFGKQ010000314.1 GCA_016928495.1 Candidatus Fermentibacterales bacterium | reverse complement strand
GCCCAGGAAGGCTGACAAGACCATGTCGGCTACCTCCTGAAGACCCACGCTCCTGCCGGATCGACGGATCGAGCCCACCATAGCTCCAGCCCTCCGGGCCGTCTCGGCACCCTCCTCCAGCACCTCCGCAAGAGTCTCCAGCAGCTCGCGGGCCACCCCGGCTCGAGCCGCCACTGATCGAATCGCTCGGGCAATGCGATCGGTTCCGGCAAGCCGGAGGTGAAAGGAGGCGGCGATCACACAAAGCGCGAGGCGGGCAGCGGCCATAGCCTGGGCGTGGCCGGAGACCAGCAGACAGAAGAGCACGAGAAACAGAGGAGCCGAGGCGAGCAGGAGGCTCCCCACGAGCCACCGCGGCCCCCAGAGCAGGACACCTGCCGGGATCATCAGAAGCACAGGAATGGGCAGGGACCACGGAGGGACCAGAAACGCCCCGACCTCGATGGCGGCCAGCGAGAGCGCCAGCGGCAGAAGGCTCTCCTCAGCCCTGCTCCGGGTCATCGCTCCACAGCTCGAGTCTCTTCCGCACGAGCCGGAAGGTCACGGGGGGAGACGAGTTGAACTCCATCTCCTCTCCCGTCCGGGGATGAACGAAGCTCAGTGTTTCCGCGTGGAGCATCTGGTGCACGGCAAGCCGCTCCACATCTTCCACCAGATCCATGCAGGAAGGGCTCGAGGGCATGCCCGCGGGGGAGACGCCGCCATAGGTCCTGTCCCCGATGACGGGGCAGCCGAGGTGCCGCGACATGTGCACCCTGATCTGATGTGTCCTGCCCGTCTCCAGCCTGCACTCGACCAGGCAGGCGATCCTGCCGAAAGCCTCCCGTGTCGAGTAGTTGGTCGCGGCACGCCTCCCGTGGCTCACCAGGGCCATGCGCTTGCGATTCGACGAGTCCCTGCCTATCGGAGCTTCAACCCTGCCGTCCGCAGGATCCGGAACATGCCAGAGCAGAGCGAGGTACCTCCTGCCCATCGTCCTGTCGGACAGCTGCTTCGAAAGGCCCCTATGCGTGATGTCGTCCTTGGCAACGACAAGAAGGCCCGTCGTGTCCTTGTCCAACCGGTGCACGATGCCCGGTCTGAGCTCTCCCCCGATGCCCGACAGGTCCCTGCAGTGGGCCAGCAGCCCATGCACGAGCGTTCCGGTAGGCGCAGTGGACGTGGGATGGACCACGAGGCCTGCCGGCTTGTCCAGGACGATGAGGAAGTCGTCCTCGTAGGTCACGTCCAGGTCCATGGGCTCGGGCGTCAGGTCGATACCGACGGGGTCGGGGACCTGCAGGACAACATCGTCGCCAGGATGCACGGCCGCAGAAGGCCGGGACTGCTCCCCCCGCAGAGTCACGTGGCCGTTCCTGATGAGCGTGCCCAGGTAGGAACGGCTCAGGCCCGTGTCATCCTGCATGGCGAGGAATGAGTCGAGCCTCAGGCCCTCGTGCTCGCGGCTCGCACGGTAGCGGAGCTCCCTCAAGCCCGGACCGCTCTCAGGGGGTTACTCCGTCCTCTTGATGAGGTGAAAGCCGAACGGAGTCTCCACCACGTCCGATATCTCGCCGACTCCGAGAGAGAAGGCGGCATCCTCGAAGCTCGAGACCATGGCTCCTCTGCCGAACTGGCCGAGCGATCCCCCGCGACTGCCGGAAGGGCACTCCGAGTGCTCCATCGCTGCCTGTTCGAAGCTGATCCCGCCGGATGATATCCTTGCGGCAAGGTCCCGGATCAGGGCAAGCGCCTCGTCGCGAGTCCGCTCCGTCGTTGCCATTTCCGCGCCGCTGTAGGCTATCAGGATGTGAGAGGCTGTTATCACCTCGGGCATGACCGACACCCCTTCTACCGCCTGGGTATCCGTTCGGATGCCCGCATCCGTTCCTGCTCCGGCTTCCCTCTCCCCGGGCTCCGGCTCGGGCCCGCCGCATGCGAGGAGAGACAGGGACAGGGCCACGACCGCAATCGCTGTCAGAGGGGCGAACCTCGAACTGCCGCAGAGCTTCCTCACGGACATGTGGGCCTTCCTTTCAATTGCTCGGGCCCACGGGGGGCCTCCATCATGGCCGGGAATATACCTGCGGCCCGGCCAGGCAGGCCACAGTGGCAGGTTGACAAGGCACGTCCCGCAGGAGAACATTGAGTGTGGTCGACCCGGGGTCTTGCCCTGCAAGGTCCGACAGGGTATTCGTGCGCTCAGACATAGCCAGTACGGGAGATGCCCTGAAAGGAGGCCCCTCTGTTGGAACGGGAAGCTGTCTTCTCCACCAGAGCCAGGCAGATGACGAGGTCGGTCATACGAGAGCTCCTGAAGCTGACTGCGGATCCTGAGGTGATATCCTTCGCGGGTGGGCTCCCCGCCCCGGAGACCTTCCCCGTAGACAAGGTGAGAGAAGCTGCAGAGAAGGTGCTGCGCGAGGAGGCCGCCAAGGCGCTCCAGTACGGTCCTACGGAGGGTGACATCAGGCTGAGGGCGGACTTGGCGGGCATGATGCGGGAGGACGGCATAGACGCCGACCCCGAGCATGTCATTGTGCTTACCGCCTCCCAGCAGGGGCTCGACCTCATAGGGAAGGTCTTCTTCGACCCGGGCGACACCGCCGTGGTCGGGTTCCCCACCTACCTGGGAGCCATTCAGGCCTTCAGGAGCTATCAGGCTGATCTTGTCGGTGTCGAGCTGGACGACGAGGGAATGAGGCCCGACCTGCTCGAGAAGACACTCGACAGGCTCGAGTCCGAGGACAGAAGGCCCAAGTTCATATACCTGGTGCCCGACTTCCAGAACCCCGCAGGGGTGACGATCCCTGAGGCTCGCCGCAGGCAGATAATCGCTCTGGCCCGCGATCGCGGGTACCTTCTGGTCGAGGATACACCCTACAGGCAGCTCAGGTATGCCGGGAGGCACCAGGCCACCTTCCAGAGCCTCGCGCCGGACTGCGTAATCTCCCTGTACACCTTCTCGAAGATCCTGCTTCCGGGGTTCCGGCTGGGCTGGGCCTACGGTCCCGACTGGGTCCTGGACAAGATGGTCATGGCCAAGCAGGGCACCGACCTCTGCAGCCCGCCCTTCACGCAGGCCATCACGCACTACGTGATCGAGAGCGGTGGCTTCAGGGAAGGGCTCCAGCACACGATCGAGCTCTACCGGGAGAGGCGCAGGGTCATGCTGGAATCGCTCGACCAGGAGCTCGGAGCCACGGAGGGAGTCACCTGGACCAGGCCGGAGGGAGGTCTTTTCCTCTGGCTGACCCTCCCCGAAGGCTGCGACACCCAGGAGCTATTCGAGGCGGCCATCGCCGAGAAGGTCGCCTACGTTCCCGGAAGAGCCTTCTATCCGCCGGGAATGGGAGGCGAGAGGAGCATGAGGCTGAACTTCAGCTACTGCTCGGAGGAGCTGATCAGGAAGGGCGTTTCCAGGCTGGCCGCGCTCATAAGGAAGCAGCTCGGCTAGGAACGGGAGACCGCTGGACGAGAGGGGCCGCCGGGGTGGACCCGGCGGCCCTTTCCTTCCGTGCTCCGGAACCTGCTAGAAGTAGACCCCACCGGTCAGCGTGATCCCCATCTCGTCGAAGTCTATCCAGTGGAGCTTCGCCGAGAGCTCGATCTCGAAGCTGCCCGCAGGCAGCGAAGTGCCGACGTTGCCGTAGGCTCCGACCTCGCTGTCGCTGTCGCTTACGTCGCCGACCTCGACGCCTACGACGTGGAGCGCAAGCCCCCCGCCGGCGAACAGGTTGCCGGTGTAGCTCCTGATCCCGACCAGGATGGGAATCATGTATGCGGAGACATCATCGCCGAGCGACTCCTCCGGCGAGAGGAAGACGTAGCTGGCGCTTCCCTCCACGGCGAAGCTGGTCATGTGGGCAAGGAAGTTGGCACCCAGCATCAGGCTCATGTTGTAGCCGTCCGCCAGGTCACCCGTCGGCACGAAGATGCCTGCGTGGGCCCCGAACTCGGTCAGGCCGGCAGAGGCCAGACCGCACAGGGACACGGCAAGAAGCAGTACGAGATAGCGCATCACGAGGACTCCTTTCCCCAGGGACCTCCGGCCGGTCCCGAAGAGCCCGGGCAGCCGGAACAGGAACGAAACAACTCCACGAGGCCAGATCATATAACCGAACCGGGAGGAATGACAGCGTTCTTCGGTATCACGATGATGCCGTCCCTTATATGGTAGCCCGGCCCGTCGAACGTCATTATGCCCTTGTCGTTGGTCAGAGCGCAGCCCGGGCCTATGCGGGCGTTCTTGTCGATGATGGCGTTGCGGACCAGGCAGTCCTGGCCCAGGCCCAGAGGGGGAAGCTCCGGGTTGTGCATGGCGGGGTCCCGGAAGCCGCCCTCCCAGTAGTCGGCGCCCATGAAGACGGTCCGCTCCATCCTCACTCCGGGCCCTATGTGGCTTCTTATGCCGACGACGGAGCTTCGTATCGTCGCCCCCCTTATCTCCGAAGCGTCACAGATGATGCTGCTGTCGATCCGGCTGCCGTCGACTCTTGCCCCCGGCAGCGCACGGGCCCTCGTGTAGAGGGGGGAGAGGTTGCCGTAGAGGTCGAACTGAGGCCGGTCGGAGGCCATTTCGATGTTGGCCTCGAAGAACGACCCTATCGTCCCGATGTCGGTCCAGTAGCCATCGAACATGCTGGAGGAGACCCGGTGCGTTGAGATGGCGGCGGGGAGCACCTCCTTGCCGAAGTCGGTGTCCTCCCCCCTCTGTTCGAGGACATCCAGGAGAACTCCCGCGTCGAAGAGATAGATGCCCATGTTCCCGAGGAACCTGCGCCCCTCCGGGAGGCGCTCCTGCTGGCTCTCCAGGCCCTGGAGCTCGCCTCGCGGCGGCTTCTCCCTGAACTCGGTGATCCAGCCGTTGCGATCCGTCCTCATTATGCCCAGCGCCGGAGCCTCGTCGGCGGTGACGGGCTTCGTGGCGACGCTTATGTCGGCCCTCTTCTCCATGTGGTGGTAGATGAAGGCGCGGAAGTCCATCCTGTAGAGCTGGTCACCCGAGAGGATCAGCACCAGCTCCGGGTAGAGGTCGGCTATGTGCCGAAGGCTTTTCCTGACGGCGTCAGCGGTTCCCTGGAACCAGTCCGTGTGGTCCGGTGTCTGTTCCGCGGCCAGAATGGAGATCATCCCCCTGGAGAAACGGTCGAACCGGTAGGTCTGGGATACGTGACGGTTCAGGCTCTCGCTGTTGAACTGCGTCAGCACGAAGATCTGACGTATGTCGCTGTTCACGCAGTTCGAGACCGGTATGTCGATCAGCCTGTACTTGCCGCCGACGGGAACCGCGGGCTTGCTCCTCGTGGCGGTCAGCGGGAAGAGCCTGGTGCCCCTCCCCCCTCCCATTATCAGAACGACGACCCTTGTGGTCACGCCGGGCCTCCCCTTCCGGACGGCGGGCACCTTGAGATGACGGTCGGCAGCCGTCTGGACCGAACGGATAACACAATCTCCAGCCCGGGTGTCCGGGTCAAGTAGCGAGTCACCACCCAGAGGGCTGAGCGAACCGCCCACGGGATCCTCCTCTGGCTCGCCACCCCCCTGCCCCAGAAGCCCCGGGAACCACGGCCAGAACGGCGATGCCGCAACCCCGCCACCTACGCCCGTGAGCTGCAGGAGGAGCTGGTCCGTGACAGTCTGACCAGGAAGCAGCTTGCGGAAACACACGGCGTCTCTTCCGGCAGGATCACCCAGTGGCTCTGCCTGCTCAAGCTACCTGATGAGATCCAGACCGAGATCGAATCACTGGGTGGCTGCAGGGAATGGCAGATCGCTTCCAAAAGGCCCCTCAGAGTCTTCCGCAGAGGTGCACGCATGAGGGGCGGCGGCCGCCCTACTTGATGACCACGAACCTCCCCGCAGCCATGAAGTCCCCGCACTCCATCCTGACCATGTAGACCCCCGGCTGAAGCCCTCCGATCCCGACCGCCCGGATTCCACCGGAGTAGGTCGAGCTGATTCTCTCTACCAGCCTTCCAGCTATGTCGAACACCGAGAGGCTGACCAGGGAAGCCTCCGGGAT
>JAFGKQ010000313.1 GCA_016928495.1 Candidatus Fermentibacterales bacterium | reverse complement strand
GTTCTTGTTGGCTCCCACCGTGCCGTCGGAGCCCAGGCCGAAGAACATGGCCCTCACCACGTCGTCGCTCTCGATGTCCCAGCAGGAGTCGTAGGTGATGGAGGTGTTGGTGACGTCGTCGTTGATCCCCACTGTGAAGTGCCTCTTGGGGCTGGGCGAGGCCAGCTCCTCGAAGACGCCCTTGATCATGCAGGGCGTGTACTCCTTGCTGGACAGGCCATAACGGCCGCCGTACACCTGGATCGAGCGCCCACTCTCGGCGATGGCGGCGACACAGTCCAGGTAGAGCGGCTCGCCTATGGAACCCGGCTCCTTCGTCCTGTCGAGAGCCCCGACGATCCTGACGCTCTCCGGAAGGGCCTTCATGAAGCTCTCCGCGTCGAAGGGCCTGTAGAGCCTGACCTTGACCAGGCCCACCTTCTCGCCCAGACCGACCAGGTGCTCGACGGTGGCGTGGGCCGCCTCGGCTCCCGAGGCCATCTGGACTATCACCCTGTCGGCATCAGGGGCGCCTACGTAGTCGAAGAGTTGATAGCTCCTGCCGGTGAGCTCGGCGAACCTGTCCATCGCGTCCTGGACTATGGCCGGAGTGGCGAGGTAGTAGGGGTTGACCGTCTCCCTGCCCTGGAAATACACGTCCGGGTTCTGGCTCGTTCCCCTGATGCAGGGCTGGTCGGGGTTGAGGCCGCGCCTGCGGTGAGCCATGACGTCCTCGTCGTCGATCATGGCCCTGATGACCTCGTCCGGGACCAGCTCGATCTTCTGGATCTCGCTGCTGCTGCGGAAGCCATCGAAGAAGTGGACGAAGGGTATCCTGGACTTCAGCGTGGCCGAGTGCGCGATGAGAGCGAGATCCGGGATCTCCTGAATCGAGGCGCTGGCGAGCAGAGCGAACCCGGTGTTCCTGACCGAGTTGATGTCGCTGTGGTCTCCGAAGATAGAGAGCGCCTGGCAGGCCAGGCTCCTCGCGGAGACGTGGAAGACCGCCGGTGTCAGCTCGGCGGCGATCTTGTGCATGGACGGGATCATCAGGAGCAATCCCTGGGACGCGGTGAAGGTCGTGGTGAGGGCGCCCGTCTGCAACGCACCGTGCACCGAGGCGGAAGCGCCGCCCTCGCTCTGCATCTCCTGAACCAGTGGGATGGTCCCCCAGATGTTGGTGCGGCCCTGCGCCGACCACGCGTCGGCATGCTCGCCCATCGAGCTGGAAGGGGTGATGGGGTATATCGCCACCACCTCGCTGACCTTGTGGGCTATGTAGGCCGCCGCTTCGTTGCCGTCGAGCGTGACGGTCTTGCTCTTGCTCATCCCGTGCCTTCTTTCCCCTTGTTGCTGCCGGTAGATCGCGGGTCGTGCCCGCGTTGCTCGGCCTGCCGCGAGCGATGGCTGCTCCGAGTGCCGCACCCTCTCCGTCAGACCATGCTTCCGTAGGTTCTGGGAAAGGGGAGAACATCTCTGATGTTGCTCATCCCCGAGAGGTACATCAGCATCCTCTCGAATCCCAGCCCGAATCCGGAATGGGGCGCAGTGCCCCAGCGGCGAAGCTCAAGGTACCAGCGATAGGTCTCCGGGTCAATCCCGGCACCGGCCATCCTCCCGGCAAGCACCTCGAGCCTCTCCTCACGCTGGCTGCCGCCGATGATCTCGCCCACCTGAGGCGCGAGCAGGTCGGCGCACGCGACTGTCCTGCCGTCATCGCTGAGACGGTGGTAGAAGGGCTTCAGCGTCGCCGGGTAGTCGGTCACGAAGACGGGACCGTCGAAAGCGGTTTCGCACAGGTATCTCTCGTGCTCCGTCCCGAGGTCGTCACCCCAGGTCACCTTCCTCTCGAAGCCGTCCTGCGCCGACCCGAGCAGCTCCATCGCCCCTGAGTAGGTGATCCTCGAGAACTTCTTCCGGAGCATCGCATCGTATCTCGAAGCCAGAGCCGGCTCGACCGTCTCGGAGAGAAAGGCGATCTCCGCGTGACACAGCTCCTCGAGCCTCGATGCGATGAACCTCACGCAGTCCTCCATGAGCTTCATGTCGTCCTCGAGATCGAAGAAGGCCATCTCGGGCTCGATCATCCAGAACTCGGCTGCGTGAAGTCTCGTGTCCGAATGATCCGCTCTGAAGGTCGGCCCGAAGGTGTACACCCTGCCCAGAGCCAGGGCCAAGGGCTCCGCCTCGAGCTGAGCGCTTACGGTCATGTAGGCCTTGCGCCTGAAGAAATCACTGGCGTAGTCAACCTCTCCGCTCTCCCGGAGCGGGACGCTCGAAAGCGGCAGGGTCGTGACCTGGAAGGTCTCCCCGGCGCCCTCGCAGTCGCTGGAGGTGATGAGCGGGGGATGAACGTAGAAGAACCCTCTGTCCCTGAAGAAATCGTGTATAGCCGTCGCGAGATGGTGCCTCATCCTGAAGACCGCCGTGAAGGTGGCCGATCTGGTTCTCAGGTGAGGGACCGTCCTGAGGAACTCGTTGCTGTGCTTCTTCTTCTGGAGCGGATAGTCGGAATCCGACGGGCCTAGCAGCTCGAGCTCCTCCGCCCTGAGCTCCCTGTCCTGCTCTCTCCCCTGGGAGTCGGTCAGCACCCCGGTCAGGCGGACGCACGCTCCCGTGCAGAGACCTTCGAAATCGCCGGGATCGAACAGGCCGAGCTCGAAGACCGCCTGCAAGCTGTCGTGGCATGACCCGTCGTTGATGGAGGCGAACGCCACGTTCTTGCCCGACCTGAAGGTGCGCACCCAACCACAGACAGTTGTGCGGCGGCCGGTACCACCCACCCTGAGCGCGTCCCTGACGGTCTCCACTCCTTCGATCATGCTCTGCCTTTCGTGCCCGGGAAACGGAAAAGACAAGCAAAGATAAGAAGCGCCGCCCGGGCCTACAAGAAGCCCTCCAGGCCCGGGTCCTGCCGGAGCTCCGAGAGGCCGTGCCCCAGGGCTTTTCCCTGCCAGGAGCCCCTGGACTCCAGCGCAGTCTCCACCGCTCTCCGGACCGCGTGCTTGTCCTGCGACCACTCCGGTCCCAGGATCAGCCGGCGGGGCGCATCGCTCGCCAGCCTCTGGACGATGACCCTGGGGGGGAGATGCTCCAGCATCAGCACGGCCTGATCCACGTACTCGCTGAGCGGGACCGGCGTGAACCGCCCCTGCTCGAAGAGCGTCCCGAGAGGTGTGCCCGTCAGCACCTGCAGGTTGTGGATCTTGACGGCTCCGAACCCGCAGCGGTCGATGAGAGCGGCAGTCCCGGCAACATCGTCCGGGCCCTCGCCGGGAAGGCCCAGGATGAGGTGCGCCGACGCCAGTATTCCGGTTCCCGCAAGCGCCTGCGCCGCCCGTTCGACCGCCGCCCTGCCGTGGCATCTGTTCATCCATGCCAGCGACGATTCCGAGGCTGACTGGACTCCGATCTCGACGGACAGGAAGGTCCGTCCGACCGTCCTCCGCAGAAGCTCCAGAACCGGATCCGGAAGACTGTCCGGGCGCGCCCCAAGAGCGAGGCCGACGACCCTCTCGTCGGAGAGGATCTCGTCGAACATGCTCTCGAGCCGGACGGGATCCTCACAGGTGGGAGTGCAGTCCATCAGGTATGCGATGAAGAGGTCGGCATCGAGCCTTTCCCTGACGCGACGGATGCCGGCCTCGAGCTGCTCGCGGAGGCTCATCCCCTCGATGATCGAGAGCGGCCTGCTGCTCTCCGGGTTGCAGAATACGCACCCCTGTCCGGACAGGGTCCCGTCCCTGGTCGGGCAGGAGAAGCCTCCCCAGAGACCGACCTTGTGGACCCGCCCGCCGAAAGCAGTCCTCAGGGTGTCACCGAGCTTGCGGTACCTTCGCGGGGCCAATAGAATCTCCTGCGTTGGAACGCTTTGAGTTGTCGGGTGGACCCTTCGAGAATAGCAGGGGAGTCGCGGTCTGACCAGAGGAACCGGCATCTTCCTCGACATGTACGGGCTGAGGCCCGGAGGGGTATCTATCGGTGTCCTGCGCGACGTCTCGCGCGCCTTCTCACGTCTGCCCTGGGAGAACCTGACCAAGCTGCTCTCGAGGTCGGGGTACGTCGAGGAGAGGGGTCAGGATTGGATCCGGGGCGGAGCTGGCGTTCCACCGGAGCTTCTGCGCGGCTTCGCTGCGCGGACGGACTCCGTTGACCCGGGACCGTTCAGGCTGACGGACCGCGTCATGGAGGACCATGCCGGGCTCGGCTCGGGAGGCACCTGCTTCTCACTGACCAACGCTCTGGGCAGCATCCTCTCGGACCTGGGGTTCACGGTGTTCCCGCTTCTTGCCGACATGCGGCACGGCAGCGGCATACACTGCGCGCTGGTCGTCCATCACGAGGGCTCGCGATACCTTCTGGACCCGGGCTACCTCGTTCCCGAGCCCGTGAAGGTCAGTCCCGAAGCGGCCGCAGAGGAGGTGGCCTGCGGTGGATCGCTGATGACCTACAGCTTCGACGCGGAGGGCCGTTCCGCCACGCTCTCGACCCGGAGCGGAGACGCCGCGTCTTCGACCTGGCGCTACGATGCGAGTCTTGATCCGGTCTCTCCCCGATCGTTCGCGCAGCGCTGGCTCCAGTCCTTCGATGCATCCGGCCTCAGAAGCCTCCACCTGAACTCGATGGCCGGAGACCGCCGGCTCTCGGCCCACAACCACAACCTCAGGGTCGACAGCGGCTCAAACAGGGAGAACAGGAAGCTGAGGGACCACTACCCCGGGGAGATCAGCAGGGCTTTCGGCATCAGCGAGCATCTGGCGGCCAGGGCCTACGAGGAGTGGGGGAGGCTCAGGGCCATGACGCAGGTCGGCCGGTGAGCCCGGACCCTCCTCCGGGTACGGTTGCTCTCAGGGTGTGCAGCTCCATCTCTGCGGATGCCCGGGCGCACTCCACGGCGAGGGAGATGCTCGAGGAGCTGTACGGTGAGATCGCACTGGAGAGCGTTCCCTTCGGGTTCGACCTCTCCGACTACTACCGGGCGGAGATGGGAGAAGGGCTCGTCAGGAGGTGGCTCTGCTTTGCCAGGCCGATGGATCCCTCACTGATCGTGGAGTTCAAGCTGGCCGTCAGAGCCATCGAGGGCAGGCTCTGCACGGGGGAGGGATCGAGAAAGGTGAACCTGGACCCGGGCTACCTGGACCTTGGCAAGCTGGTCCTCGCATCGGGCAAGTACGCCCCCGACAAGGTCTATCTCGGGGAAGGCGTCTGGGCCCATACCTGCCTCAGATACGCCGATGGCCGCCTCTCTGCCCCGGACCACAGCTTCCCCGACTTCCGCGACGGGAGGTTCGATGCCTTCTTCGTCCGGGCGCGCTCCCTGCTGAAGCAGTACCTCAGGAGCGAGCGGGCGGAGGTCAGGAGAGATCGGCCGAAGCCAGGGCCTCGAGAGCCGGGCGCATCTCCTCATCCGACAGGCACCCGAAGCTGAGCCTCAGGTGGCCCTCTCCGGCGGGCCCGAACGCTGAACCCGGAATGGCTGCTATCCCGTAAGTCTCGAGCAGTCTGTGCGCCGCATCGACGGAAGGCTCTCCGGAAGTGAGCCGGGCGAGGCTGAAGAACGCGCCTCCGGGCTCCCGCCACTCCAGCCCTCTGGCGAGCCCTACCGCGGACCTGCACGCCACCAGCCTCTCCCGCACCTCCCGCGATCTCTCCTCTATCCACCCGGGGCACCCGGTCAGCGCGGCCTCCACGAGTATCTGCGCCGGCGCGGGAGGGCATATGACGGCGGAGTCCTGTACCTTCAGGGCCTGGCTCATGATGTCCGCGTGGCCGAAGAGGTAGCCTATCCTCCAGCCGGGAACGCCCAGGCTCTTCGAGAAGCTCCCGAAGGTCAGGACGTGCGAGTTCTCCCCGACGCGCCCGGTCCAGGGATGCCATCTACTGCCGGTGAAGTTGAACCTCTCGTAGGTCTCGTCGACCAGCAGGAAGCACCCCGCCTCCCGGGTCGCGCGGCAGAGCCACCTCAGCTCACCTTCGTCAAGCACGCACCCTGTCGGGTTCCCGGGGTTGACCAGCACCACGGCCCTGGCTCCCCGGTCGAGCTCCGCCCCGACAAGGCTCTTCGGAAAGCCCCATCCCCCGGGATTCTCGCCCATCACGGCGCTCCTCGGCTCGAGGCCGCAGTAGCGGATCGCGAACTCGTGATCGAAGTACCAGGGCTCCAGGAGCACAACGGGATCCCCCGGATCCGTCACGGAGATCAGGGCGCTGAGGAAGGCCTGACTCGCTCCGCAGGTGAGGTGCAGCTCGCGCGAGGAGTCCAGGGCGATCCCGCGTCGCTCCTCGAAGTCCCTGGCCACCGCCATCCGTGCGGATGCCAGGCCTTCGTCCGGCGTGTAGGAATGGGTGCCTCGCTCATCGAGCAGCGAACGGAGCCGCGCGAGGGCTTCGGGAGGGGGACCGAACCAGGGCGCCGCCTGGGCCATCGAGAAGACACTCCCGCCCGACTCCCTGATCTTCCGGGCACTCTCCATGATCCGGGGGATGGGGGGGGTGCCGACGGTCCTGATCCTGTTCGAGACCCTCATCGGATAGCGCCTTCCGCGTGTGCTGGCAGGGCCAGCGAAGGGGTGCTTCTCGCCTCGGGAGCGATGTGACAATATAGTCCACCAGCGACCGGGATGGTGTCGCTCCTTCCCACGACTGACCGGAGGACGGGACCGTGAGCGAGCTCAGAGTGCTCGTGGCCATCAACTGCAGATGGTGGAACGCATCGGCTGCTCTGGCGGTAGGCCAGGCCGCGGCGCTGCGCGTCGCCGGGGCCGATGTCCTGCTCCAGGCGGCCTCGGGAAGCCCGGCTGCTTCCAGAGCCGGAGAGGCCGGTGTGCGGGTCGTGGAGCTGCCGCTCGGAGAGCGCGGCCTTCCACCTCTGCGTGGCCTGCTCTCCTTCAGGAGGCTCGTCCGCGGGTTCCGTCCCCACGTGCTGTGTGCACACCGGGGCCCGGGTCACCTCGCCTCGGCTCTGGCGGGAGCAGGGGTCCCCATCGTCAGGGTCAGGTCGGACATCAGGAAGCCCGGCAGGGGGCTCGCGTCGCGGAGCCTGGACAGGCGGACCGATCTCGTCGTGCTTCCCTGCAGGTTCATGGCGGAGGAGAGGAAGGGCTACGTGGATCCGGGCGGTCCCCCCTTCGCGATCATACCTCCGGCTGTGGACACCTGTGCCTTCCTTCCGATGCCCGGGGGCCCTCCGGGGGGCAGGACCCTGCTGGCGCTGGGCAGGCTGAGCCCCATGAAGGGGCACGGGACACTCCTGAGGGCAGCTGCCCTGCTCGGCGACGACGTCCGGATCGTCATCGCCGGCGAAGATGCCCAGTACGGCTCCGCGGAGCTCCTGCATCTCGCAGGTGAGCTCGGGCTTGCCGGGAGGATCGAGCTGCCCGGGCGTGTCGAGGACGTGAGGCCGCTGCTCGCCTCGGCCACGCTCGGAGTAGTGGCCAGCCTCGGCAGCGAGGTGTACTCCAGGGCCTGTCTGGAGATGATGGCGTCGGGCCTTCCGGTCCTTGCGGCTGCCACCAACGGGCTGATCGAGCTGGTGCGGGATGGGGTGACGGGACTGCTCCATCCGCCCGGCGACTTCCAGACTCTCGCGAGACAGTCGGACTGGCTGCTGGCCCGGCCGGAGCTCCGGGTCCTCATGGGAAATAGCGGGCGCGAGGTGTGCGAGGCTTCCCATTCTCTCGAAGCCGTGGGCCGGGAGTGGATGCGAGTCCTGAGGGAGCTGGCAGGCTGATGGAACAAGGCTTATTCTTCCCGGGTACTGCCGTCGGAGCCGGAAGACCGGGCAAAGCGGTGACCGGTCCGGCCGGAAGCGAAGGGAGTGATCCTGCTCTATGAACAGACCCGCTGCGCTCCTCTGCCTGCTGCTGATCACACTCCCGAGTGCGAAGCTGTTGCCGCGTGCTCTCGCCGCGGATGCCGCCGTGGACTCCATGCCCGGCGATGTCGACTATTCGCCCAGGTTCATCGAGAACCGGGCTTTCGGGCCCGGCGAGAGGCTGGTCTTCAGCGTCGAGTACGGGATCATAAAGGCCGGGACTGCAACCCTGTCGGTCTCCGGACCGGAAGACTACGATGGTCTGCAGGCCTACAGGATCGTCGCCACCGCATGCTCCAACCCGGCTTTTAGCTCCTTCTTCAGAGTGGAGGACACGAACGAGGCGCTGCTGGACATCGTCCAGCTTCACACCCTGATGTTCCACAAGCATCTGGAAGAGGGGAGCTACCGCTTCGACGAGACGGTCTACTACGACCAGGAGGCCGGCTATGCCCGGTATCCCGAGGAGCCCGATTCCGCGAAGGCTCTCGTCGAGATACCTCCCCATGCTCTGGACGTGCTCAGCTCTCTCTACTACGCGCGGACACTGCCGCTCGAGGTCGGTGAGGTCTATTACCTGGACTGCCACGCGGACAACGATAACTACCCGCTCAAGGTCACGGTGCTGGGCGAGGAGAGGATAAGGGTGCCGGCAGGCGAGTTCGATTGCATCCTCGTCCAGCCCGAGCTGAGCTCTCCCGGCATCTTCGAGCAGAAGGGCGAGCTCTACGTCTGGCTGACCGATGACGAGGCGCGCATGCCCGTCCTCATGAGGAGCGCAATCGTCATTGGCGAGATCGCCACCCTGCTCCAGGAGTACACTCCCGGGACGGTGCTGGAGGTCGAGAACCCGTTCGAATCCCCATGAGCCTTCGGGACGCTCGCTCCTCCCGTGGGCAGGGCCAGCTCTTCGACCATGAGGATGAGGTTCGGCGCAGGCTCGAGCTCTCAGGTCTCGAGGTGATCGAGAGGCGCGAGCTGGCGAACGGGCTGAGGCTCGTCGTCAGAGGCGCCGATGGCGTCAGCGTGGCCATCAACGTCTACTACTCAGGGAAGAAGGGCCTCTCGATCGTCCCCTCCGGTGGGGATGCCGCGCTCCAGGCCAGGATAGGCACCCTGTTCGCCCGCCGGGCTGCTTCCACAGGTTTCCCGGTCATAGGACAGGACGAGGCCGGCAAGGGCGACTACTTCGGTTCCCTCGTCGTTGCCGGTTTCCACGCGGACGAGAGGGTCAGCCGGGAGCTGACGGGAATGGGCGTCAGCGACTCGAAGACGCTGTCGAACTCCCGGGTCCTCAAGCTCGCAGCCCGGCTCCGGGCCGACTTCGACGGTTTCTGGTCGGTCGTTTCCATTCCTCCCGAGGAGTACAACCTCCGGTTCGGGAAGCTCAGAGAATCCGGGATGAACAGCCTGGATCTGCTCGCGGAGGCCCATGCCGAAGCTCTGGAGAGGCTCCTGGAGAGCGGCCTGCGGCCGCGAAGCGTGGTGATCGACATGTTCTGTTCCCGGAAGCGTCTCGACAGGCACCTGCGAGACCGCCCCGGCCTCGAGATAATCCTCAGAGAGCGGGCGGAGTCGGAGCCCGCCGTCGCGGCGGCATCGATACTGGCCCGGGCGGCCTATCTGGAGTCGCTCGAGGCTCTGGGAAGGGAATCCGGTCTGGAGCTCGTCCCGGGATCGGGCAGGGAGGCTGACGCCATCGGGTCACGCCTTCTGGCAAGAGTGGGGGAGGAGGCCCTCGGCAGGTTCGCGAAGCTCCACTTCCGCAATACACTCCGGCTGCGTTCCTGACCGGTCCATCCTTGACGCTGAAGCGGCCACCGCGAATATTCCCGCGATCGCATCAAGCGATTCCTGCGAGCACAAGTGCGTACACTCCGGATCATATAGAGCGGAGAAAGGAGCGGCGATGAAAGCTCTGCTGATGATTCTCATGGCAATATCTCTGGCTTTCCTCGGAGTCGGCTGCGGCGAGGAGTCGCCCCCGGCACAGGAGGAGCCCATAACCGAAGAGACCGGGGAGGCCGTGGAGGGCGAGACTGAGGGTATCCCCGAAGGCATAGAGGGAGAGATAGAGGGCGCCCTGGAAGAGGTCTCCGAGGAGCGCGAGGAAGCCACCGGAGAGCTCGAGGGTGAGCTCGAGGAGCTCGGCGAGCAGGCCGGGGAGGCCGTCGAAGAGGCTGAAGAGGCTCTCGAGGAGGCTGGCGAAGCCGTTGACGAGGCTGCCGGTGAGGCCCTCGAAGCCGCCGGTGAGGCGGTAGAGGCGGCCGGCGAGGTCGTAGAGGATGTAGCCCCCCAGACTCCCTAGATCTCTTCGGACACAGTCCCGCAGAAGGGGCGCCCGGTTCCGGCCGGGCGCCCTTTCCACACTATGCGCCGGACCGATCTCCGGCAGACCGGACAGCGCGCCATCGGGCCTGCATGGCCGTTGCCAGGTCCTCGTCTCGTAGCACGAACGTGCAGCTGAGTCCGCCGGCGGGTACGATGCAGAGCCGTAGGCTCTCACGGGAGAGGGCGCTCTCCGTGGAGACCGTGATGCTCTCGATCTCAGAGAGCGGGATCTCCAGTGGCTCCCCCGGGGGCTTCCCGCCGCAGGAGAAGCGGAAACTCAGCGTGGTGAGCGAAATGTGCCCCCTTCCAAGTGCCGGCCTGATCGCCGTCGCCTCTGCCCTCCTCAGGAGTCTCTCGCCGGGAAGCAGTGACGCTCCGCAGCAGGGACAGCTCAGCTCGTCCCATCGCAACCGCTCTCCGCAGCCATGGCACTGCCTCGTCAGGTTCATGCCGCATCCGCAGCAATACATCGCCCCGCTGCTGTTCCCGTAGCCGCAGGACGGGCAGACCCAGGGAAGGACGAGCAGCCGGCCTTCGCTCCCGCTACGGTAGAGGTAGGCCCCGCAGGATGTACATCGGTACTGGAGGCTGTCCGTTTCGAGGACGGCCCTCTTGCCGCAGTGAGGGCAACTCGCGCCCGTGCTCAGCTCGGCTCTTCTCCCTCCCCGCTCGAGGCGCGAAGAGAACGGGGCCGACCCTGTGCGGGCCGGCCCCGTTCAGCTCGTTGCTCCGGGAGAGCCCGCGGCTCTACCTGGCGATCACTATCCTCTCGACCGTCGCCGGACCTTCCTGCGAGGAGATGCGCGCAACGTAGAGGCCGACGGGGACCTGATTCCCGCCGGAGGTGCCATCCCACTGCAGCTCGTACTCGCCCTCCGCCAGCTGCCCGGAGAACGCCGTAGCCACCACTCTGCCCGTGAGATCGTAGATGCTGATGTCCAGGCTGGTCGGCGCCCCTATGCGGACGGGGAAGAGCACGGTGCCGCTGCTCGGGTTGGGCCAGGGCGGCATGAAAGCCGTCTGCGGGACGGGTCCGGTCTCGCCCTCGATGCCGACGCACTGGATGGTGCCCTGATCGTGCAGGGTGTTGTGTGAGGTGGCCATCCAGAAGGCCGCCTCAGCCGTCGTTATCGGATCGAAGCTGAG
Source organism: Candidatus Fermentibacterales bacterium (assembly GCA_016928495.1). Classification (GTDB taxonomy): domain Bacteria; phylum Fermentibacterota; class Fermentibacteria; order Fermentibacterales; family JAFGKQ01; genus JAFGKQ01. The sequence continues at coordinate 1,684 of JAFGKQ010000313.1, read as the reverse complement.
GGTGACGCTTCCCGTGGCATCGGTGTAGCCGGAGGCCCAGATGTCCTCGTCCGGTTTGCGGAAGCAGACCAGGCCGCCTTCCACGGGTCCGTCAGCCACGCTGAGGGAGAAGGTCGCCTCCGTTGCTCCGTAGGGCAGCCAGGAGGGAGGAGTGACGAGGAGCTGGACCGGGATCTCGGTCCTCATGTCCATGGTCGGGTCTCCGAAGACATGGAAGAGGTCCCACTCGTCTTCGGCATACTGCTCCCAGCTTCCGTAGGGGTTGAAGGGGGCAGCCGTCTGCATCTCCATCTTGCCGCCCCACATGGCCTGAGCCGCCATGTAGTTGCCCTGCGGGTAGGTGTAGGGTGCGGGGGGAGAGGCGTACTCATCGTTGAAGCTGTAGTACATGCCGTAGCAGAAGTAGTCGTTGAAGTAGCTATAGGACACGTTGGAGGCGGCCACGACCATCACGGCCCCGCCCTCCATCCTGAAGAAGTTCTCCGAGAAGCAGTTGCCGGTGAACTGCCCGGTGAGGCAGTTCACGCTGAAGACCATGGGGGTCATGTCACCGTTGGAGAGGCCCTGCAGGTCGCTCGTGTGGTAGGCCGGGTCGCCCCAGCCGTCCACGCTGCCGTGGTCCCTGTGCTGGACCAGGAAGACGCCGTTGTTGATGGCGTTGTTGATGCCGGCCGCGCTTCCGTCCCAGGTGATGTCGGCCGGGACCATCTGTCCGGCTGACGGCAGGTCGGGCCTGTAGTACTTGGTCGGGTGAGAGGAGTCGGTGACGTACTCCCTCTCGACCGTCTTGCCGTAGATGTCCTGGTAGGTGTCGCGAACCGTCTCGCAGGTGAACAGGAACCACCTGTCGGCGATGCCGTTGTCGTCCCAGTCCTGGAAATAGCCCGCGCAGAGCACGTCATCCCAGAAGTTGGCGTCCATGAGCGGGTCGAACTCCCACTTGAGGATCTTGTCCTCCACTATGAAGTAGCTGCTCGTAGGCGTCACGAAGCGGCCGTGGAATATGTCCGCCATGTAGTCCGAAGACCCGTCCATGCAGCAGTAGCGGTTGTCGCTGTAGATGCCGTTGGCGTAGTAGGGCGGGATGTCCCCGCTGTCGCCCACGAACAGGACGAAGGACGGGGGGATCTCCCAGGTGTTATAGGCGTCCTCGATGTAGTCCTTGATCTCGGAGGTGCTCCAGGAGCCGGCCGCGACGACTGCAGTGTAGAACCCCTGCTCGTGCTTGATGGTGGCGAACTCCTCGAGCATCGTGTCGACGAAGTCGTCCCCGGACATGATCAGGAGGTCCGCGCCATCGATGGCCATGGCCTCCCGCGCGGTACGGGCGACAGCGTGGTCGGAACCGCTCATCGTGACCGACGGCTGTGCGTGTCCGAGCACGTCGGCGTTGAGCAGGTGCTGCCTGAAGAGCGACTCGAAGAACCGTGAGTAGAGCCGCTGGTCGATGTCGACCGTTCCGCCGAAGTCGATCTCGATGACCATCCTGCGCGCAGCCAGGAGCTCCCCGGTTGCCGAGTTCCAGGAGAACGGCTGAAGCACGAAGCGGCCCACCGTGACTCCCCTGAGCGTGCCTTCGATGTCGTAGTCGGCGGCATCGGCCGGGAATACCTCACCGGAGGCGTATGCCTCGGTGTCGATGGCAAACGGAGGGATGCCCATGTAGTTGTCGGGCAGGATGGGC
>JAFGKQ010000312.1 GCA_016928495.1 Candidatus Fermentibacterales bacterium | reverse complement strand
TATCCATAACTCCATGCCTCCGGGTCGGCCATGCTCGCCGGGGCAACCGGAGCGTCCTTGCCCCTCGGCCGCCTGCGGTTATAGTACCGGCCGGAGGTCACATGCACCTGGGGAGAGGCTCCGTCGTCTTCATCACCGGAGGCGGTTCCGGAATCGGCCTGGCTCTTGCCAGGCGTTTCCTTGCCAGGGACTGCAGCGTGACGATCTGCGGCCGCGACACGGAGAAGCTCGAGGCCGCCGAGCGAGACAGCGACGGCCTTTCGGCAGTCAGGTGCGACGTCACGCAGAACCTGGACGTGCTCAGGATGCGGGACCTGCTCACGAGCCAGTACGGCAGGGTGGACGTTCTCGTCAACAATGCCGGGATCCAGCGGACCTTCGAGTTCGCCGAGGACCCGGACGCTCTCGAGAAGCTGGAGGAGGAGGTCAGGACCAACTTCCTCTCTCAGGTCAGGCTCATCAGGGCCTTCCTGCCGCTGCTCATAGCTTCCGACGCACCCGTGATCGTCAACGTGACCTCCGTGCTGGCGATGCTCCCGAAGAGGTCCGCTCCCGGCTACTGCGCCTCGAAAGCCGCGCTCCACTCCTTCACCAGGACCCTCGCATGGCAGCTCGAAGGGACCGGCATAGCGGTTCTGGAGCTGCTCCCCCCGCTAGTGGACACCCCCATGACCAGAGGGAAGCCATACAGAGTACGGCCCATGCGGGCCGACCTGTTCGCCGAGGCTGCTCTGCGCGGCATCGAAAAGGGCCGAAGGGAGATAAGGCCCGGTAAGGCGTGGCTGTTCTGCCTTGGCGCAAGGTTGTTCCCGGGACTGCTCGAGCGCTTCCTCAGACAGAGCTAGGATGTCTCTCGCCGGACGGGCGGGCTGACTCAGGGAGGACCCATGGACGTCAGAAGGAACCGTGAAGCCGAGACCGGCAACCGGAGGCACTGGGACGAGCTTGCGGACGTGCATGCAGGCTCGTACGACCTCAGCCCCCTGTGCTCCGGAGGCCACATGCTGGATCCGCTTCAGCTCGAGGAGGTGGGCGACGTGTCCGGTCGCTCGCTGCTTCACCTGCAGTGCCACATAGGGTCCGACACCCTTTCCTGGGCAAGGCTGGGAGCGGCTGTGACCGGGGTCGACATATCAGGCGAGTCCCTGAGACACGCCTCGATGCTCTCGGAGAGGACCGGGCTCCGGGCCAGGTTCATCCGGTCCAGCGTCTACGATCTCGACGACTGCCTGAGTGAGCGGTTCGACATCGTCTACACGTCCATGGGCGTGCTGTGCTGGCTGTCGGACCTCACGGAATGGGCCAGGATCATCGAAGGGCATCTCGTACCGGGGGGATTCCTCTACCTCCTGGAATCGCATCCCTTCCTGAGCGCCTTCGATGACGAGTCGGATGGTCTGGTAGTCCGGTACGGTTACTTCCACGATGAAGAGCCTGTGAACTGGACTGACTCGCATCCCGACTACTCGGATGCCAGCTACACCGTCCGCACGCCCAGCTGGGAGTGGACCTGGTCGCTCTCCGACGTGATCAACGCCGTGATCGATGCCGGGCTACGGATCGAGTTCATTCACGAGCACGAGTGGATAGCGTGGAGGCATGTTCCCTGCCTGGCCCGCAGCGCCGACGGGCTCTACCGGATGCCGGAGGGCATGCCCCGGCTGCCTCTGATGTTCAGCCTGAAGGCCGTCAGGCCCTTCTGAGCCAGGCCCCGCCGTCCTACTCCAGGTGGACGGTGGCTCCTTCGACGGGAGCGAACATCTCGCACTCCACGCCCGGGACGCTGAGGTAGAGGAACTCCTCGGTCCTGGCAGCGAAGTCGAGCCTGTTCGGCTCCATCATGAAGCCGTGACCCTCGTTCTCGTAGACCGCGTAGAGCACCTCGTTGCCCTGTTCACGCAGGGCTGCCACCACCTGGTCCGACTCGGCCTTGACCACCCTGGGGTCGTTGGCGCCCTGAACGATGAACATCGGGACGGTGATGTTCTCCACGTAGTTCAGAGGGGAGCGCTCCTCGAGCATCTCCCTGTCCTCGGTCAGGCTGCCGACTCTGATGTCGAACATCGCATCCATGGGCCGCCAGTAGGGCGGAACGGTCTCCCTGAAGGTCACGAGGTTCGACGGGCCGAAGAAGTCCACGCCGCAGCAGTAGAGGTCCGGCGTGAAGGCCACACCCGCCAGTACCGCGTAGCCCCCGTAGGACCCACCCAGGATCACGATCCGCTCGGGATCGGCCATGCCCTCGTCGATGGCCCACTGGACGGCATCCGTGAGGTCGTCCTGCATGGCCGCGCCCCACTCCTTATTCCCGGCGTTGAGGAAGCTCTTCCCGAATCCCCCCGATCCGCGGAAATTGACCTTGAGAACGGCGAAGCCCCGGTCCGCGAAGAGCTGGCAGAACGGGTCGTAGCCGTAGTAGTCCCGGGCCCAGGGGCCGCCGTGAACGAGCAGGATCGTGGGATACGGAGGCTCGCCCGCCTTAGGCAGGGTCAGGTAGCTGGGAAGCTGGAGGCCATCGCGAGACTCGATGAGAAGCGGTTCCATGTCAGCCATCTCGTACTGCTCGAGAGCGGGGATGGCGGTGAAGAGGAACTCCATCTCCCCGCTGGTCCGGTCGTAGACGTAGTACTCGGCAGGATTGTCGATCGTCGAGTAGAGAACGATCCAGGTGCTGTCCGCACGGTCCCTGGACACGGGCGCGAACTCGCCGTCGTGGAAGCCGACCAGGAAGTCGTACTCCTCCTGAAGCCGCTCATCGAGCACCTCTACCCTTCGGCGGAGGTAGTTGTAGGAGACAGCCCTGGGCTCGCCCGTGAACGGGTCCCACGAGATGCCGCCGACGTCGGACAGGCTATCGCCCGCTATCCAGGTCTGCCCTCCGGTGGCGAGGTCCACCAGGTAGAGCTGCGTGGTGTTGGCTTCGAGGTCAGAGGTCATGTAGACCGCGGCTCCGTCCTCCGAGAACTGCCTCGGCCCGACCTGGTCGAGGGCCGTGGCGCTCATGAGGAGCCTCCACGTGTCTTCGGGCGTGTCCCTGACCCAGTAGCTCAGGTCGCCCGTCATCGGGTCAATGCCCACGTACATCCGGACGTTCAGCTGCTCGTCGTTGGCGTAGCCCACGATTATATCGCCGTTCTCGTCCTGGCCCGGGTTCTCCTGCAGCATCGTGAGCTCTCCGGTGACCAGATCACACGAGTAGACGTCGAAGAACATGGGATCGTTGCGGTTCATCTCGACGAGGACGGTGTTGGGCTGGTGCTCGTCGGTGGCGCTGACGAAGGCCTTGACCCCGTCCCACGGAGTCAGGTCGGTGACCTCCATGGTCTCGACGTCCAGGCGGTAGACATGGGTGTCCTCCTCACCCGCCTGATCCTGCATGTAGAGGATGTGGGTATCGTCCTCGGCCCAGAAGTAATCCACGACACCCCTGTTGTCGTCGAACGTCAGCTGGCGGACGTTGCCGCCGTCGCGGTCCATCACCCAGAGGTTCAGCACGCCGTCGGCCGGCGCGATGTAGGCGATCTGCTCTCCGTCGGGAGATACCTGCGGTCCCACCTTCTCGGGGTTGCCGAAAAGCAGCTCGCGCGGGATCAGGTTCTCCGCTCCGGGGGAGGCAACGTGGTCCGGCTCGGGAAGCCTAGCCGGCTCAGCTTCCCCCGGCTCCTGCTGCCCGCAGGCGAGGACCAGCATCGACATCACGAGACCCGCGATCAGAACCCTGGACATCTCGACTCCTTTCGGGGACGTAGTTTAACTAATTCAACTTACTTGTCCGTTTAGTTGATCAAAGCCTCTTTGAAGCAGTCGCAATGGTGAGTTGTCCCTGCCCTGTACCGTCCCGGTCGATCGGACGACACGAGAGTGTATATACTACTTTGCACGGGTGCGGTGCTCCCTCGCGGAACGGAGGCCGGCGTGAAGAAGCTCCTGACAATGACGCCCTTGCTGCTCATCGCCTGTGGTGAGGAGGGGATCGAGTCGACCACGAGTCTGTCCGGGGTTCTCTCTCCGGACACCATCGCTATCGCCATCGCCGACACCATAGGCGTGGAGTTCGGCGATTCGACCCTGGTGTTCGGGCTGGTCGCGGACGCCCAGTACCTGCCCTCAGGCGAGATAGCAGTGCTGGACGTGATGAAGGCCTGCGTGCAGGTGTTCTCCCCCGAGGGCCGCGAAACCAGGAGAGTGGGCCGCAGGGGAGCAGGTCCTGGCGAGCTGCAGATCCCGGTCTCGCTCGCCGTTCTGCCCGGTGGAGGGCTCGCGGTCAACGACCTCGTCGGGGGCAAGCTGGTCTTCTACGACCCCGACGGTGTGGTCCTGGACGAGGTGACGGGCTACTTCCCCGCCCCGCCGGAGTTGCTCGAGGCACTGGACGACACCACGCTAGCCGCCATGTTCATCAGGATCGAGATGGGCGAGGACGGGATCACCGGCTCGATCGAGCTGGGCAGGTTCTCGACCGATTCCGAGCCGGAGCTGGTCTACGCGGAGTACCCGATGAGCCTGGACATGCCCGAAGGACCGGGTGAGTCACGGCCCGATCCCGAGTTCGACTTCGCTTGCGGCCTCGACGGCACGGTCTACCTCGCGGAGAGGTCCGACTCGATGTTCGTGCTGAAGGGCTTCGATTGCGAGGGGAACCTGGTCCTCGACGTCGCGAGGGAGGTGGACCGAGTCCGGATCCCCGAGGAAGAGCGTGGCGACGAAGCGAGCATCTCGGTGATGATCGGCGAGGACGGGGCACACGCCTCGACGGAGGTCCATCCGGATCCCGCGGAGTTCCGAACCGTCGTAGAAAGCATCGGGGTCGACGCCGATGGCAACATCTGGCTCCAGATCGAGAACACGGGCGAAACCCATTTCCGCGTGCTAGACCCTTCGGGTGAGCTTCTGGCGGTGGCCCTGCTCAGCGACCCCCGAGCGCTCCGGGACTGCCACTTCTCGGTCAACAGGTACGGCATGCTTGCATTCGAGCCCGACCCCGCCGACTGGCCGAAGGTCTACCTGCTCGAAGACGTCGAGACCGCCACGCAGTGAGCTGGCGCTGTCCCCAGGCCGCCGGAAAGTGAGAGGAGACCGTCATGGACATGGGACCTGATCTTCACAGAGAGCTGGGCGCGGCCCTGAACGGGGAGGTCTGGAGCCTTCTCGAAAAGCCTGACAGGACGCAGGCAGAGGACATGAGGATGATCCATGCGGCCCATGCCTCCCAGTACCACTGGCTGGTCGGGGGAGATGAGGCCAACGAGCAGCGCGGCGAGTGGCTCATCGCCCGGGTCTACCTGGTGCTTGGTCATCCGGAAGCGGCCCTGCGACACGCGAGGCGGTGCATGGAGCTCACCGAGCGGCATCCCGGCAAGATGCAGGACTTCGATCTGGCGTTCGCGTATGAGGGACTCGCCAGGACAAGCGCGCTTGCGGGTGACTCCGAGGAAGCAGCGCGTCTCAAGGCGAAGGCCCGCGAGCTGGGAAGCAGAATCGCCGATCCCGAGGACAGGCAGATCTTCGAGCAGGACTTCGCCTCGGGGCAGTGGTTCGGGGTGGACGGTCAGACGTCTTCCGGGACTACCTGATCGCCACCAGCTTCCGAACGGACTCCCCACAGTCGAAGAACTGAGGCCTCCCGGTCAGGCCCGACACCGCGAGAATCCCGGCGCCCTGAGGCCAGAGCAGCATCAGGGCGCAAGCGCCTCCAGCATCCTGGCCGCGAACTCCCCCGCGCGCTCCGAGGCGCATCCCGGATCGACGCACCTCGCCACCACGAACTTGCCGTGACAGTCGAGTGCAAGGAACCTGCAGAGCCTCTCGAAGGAGGTCTGTATGACGTCGGCGTTCTCTTCCTCCGGACCCGCGGAGGTGACCAGCAGGAGGACGGGCTTGCCCTCCATGAGAGAGGTGCGGCCATCCGCCTGATCTCCGGTTTTCAGGCAGATGTGGCGGTCTATCAGGGCTTTGAGCTGGGCACTGAAGCCCCAGCAGTACAGAGGAGTAGCGTAGACGACCGCGTCGGCGGCGATCAGTCTCTCGAAGATGGCGTTGCCGTCATCGACCTGGATGCATCCCGGTGCATCCGGGGTGTCCCTGCAGGTGTAGCACCCCATGCAGCCCATCACCTCGTGGTCGATGATGTTGATGCGGTCGAACTCGTGTCCCGAGTCCTCGAGCATGCCCTCGAACCTGCCGAGGACGGTCCCTGTGTTGCCGTCCACGTGGGGACTTCCGAGTATGGTTGAGACCTTCATCGGATTCCTTTCCCGGAGCTTCGTTTCCACGAACTGCAGTATCAGCCTCGTGCCGAGTGCTTGACGGAAACGGCTGACCGTCGATCTTATACTGTCCTACCAAGGAAAGGAGAAGCGGTGCTGGTCAGAAGACTCTGAGCAATCGGCAGCGGGCTTCGTGCAAGCCTGCCGGAAGACAGAATCCCGCCCGGCTCCGGCTGATCCTTCGTCGGCCTCCGGCCGGGCGGTGCTCGCACCCGTACCGGCTGGAGGTAACCCATGGCGCTCCCAAGACTGGATGAGCCCCAGCTCCGTCAGATGTGGACGGAGCTCGGGGTCGACCTCGATCTGCACGACAGACTCCTTGCGGCCTCCCATCGCAGCCACGCGAGAACGCACGACTGGCAGGGCGGGCGACCCGACACCATCCGGTTGTTCGACGAGGCGGCATTCGACAGCCACGGGCAGAGAGTAGCGGAGATTCTCGAGCACCGCAGAGCCGGGGGCAAGTCTATCGGGACTTTCTGCATCTACGTTCCCGACGAGATCGCCCTGGCCGCGGGGGTGCTCCCCATCCCGCTCTGCGGAGGCTCGGGGTGGTCCGTGGACTACGCCGACAAGATGCTGCCGAGGGATATCTGCCCCCTCGTCAGATCGACCTTCGGAATGGCTCTCAGCAAGACCTGCCCCTACAAGACGCTGAAGGACTTCGCGGTGGGGGAGACCACGTGCGATGCGAAGAAGAAGACATGGGACCTCTTCGGTTTCAGGGTAATGGAGGTCCCACAGAAGAAGCAGGACGTCGACAGGGAGCTGTGGCTCGAGGAGGTCAGGGGCTTCCGGGAGCAGCTAGAGGAGCTTTCGGGGCAAAGGGTGACGAAGGAGCGCCTGAGAGACTCGATAAAGCTGGTCAACCGGCGCAGGAACCTCCTCCGGGAGGTGAACGAGCTCAGGAAACTCGACGAGCCACCGATATCGGGCATCGATGCCCTTCTGGTCTCTCAGGCAGCACTCAGCATGGACCTCGAGCGCTTCAACTCCTGCGGCCAGGCACTTCTCGACGAGCTGAAGAAGAGGGCCGGGATGGGAGTATCTGCCTACCCCGACAATGGGGGAACCAGGGTGCTCCTCGCGGGAAGTCCTTCGCCTATGGGTCACGCGAAGATCCACTACGTCACCGAGTCGTCGGGCATGAGGATAGTGGCAGACGAGTCCTGCACGGGCATCAGGTACTACCGGGACACGGTTCCGGAGGATCTGGAAACGGTCGGCGAGATGATCAGCGCTGTAGCGGACAGGTACTTCCGGATCGACTGCGCCTGCTTCTCTCCCAACTCCGAGAGGCTCGAGAACCTCAAAGCCCTGGTATCCGACTTCAGGGCCGGCGCCGTCATCCACAACATCCTCCAGTACTGCCACGGATACGACATCGAGGCGAACGCACTCGACAAGACACTCCGCGAGATGGGCATCCCGAGCCTCAAGATAGTCTCCGACTACAGCGAGGAGGACGAGGCCCAGCTACGAGTGAGGATCGAGGCCTTCGGGGAGGTCGTCGGGCAGGGCACCTCGTGATGGACTTCTACCAGACGGATGTGCCGGGGCTGTTCTGAGTTTCCGGAAACGGGCTGGACATCCGGCGCCGGACACTATAGATACTTTTTTAATAGGGAATACGGCCTCACGAACGGGAGAGTGATGGTGCTTGCGCAGGTTGTCATGGAGCAACGCCGGGACTTCACAGCATTGCATCTTCGAGATGGGTATTGAGCCTCCCCCCGGGTCGGCGGCGCCGACCCTGCCTTCTGGCAGACCCGTCTCTCCCACCGGCGCGGAGTCCGCCTCTGATCGCCTTCTGCTAGCGACCCTACGATACGCGGCACTCCTACCGCGCCCCGCTCGCCGAGGTCTTCCTTCCCGCGCACCGCCCCAAACCCTGCTGCTGCCGGCTTTCCGCATTAAACAACGAGGAGGGATTCGATGAAGCTCGTCTGGAGCATTCCTGTCGTTCTCGCATGTACCTGCCTCGCAGCTGACAGGGTTGTCCTGCTGGAGGACTTCACTAACTGCGGCTGCGGGCCCTGCTGGTCCTTCGAACCGACACTCAATTCCTTCATCAGCTCCCATCCTGGCCAGCTCTCGGTGGTCAGACCGCATGTCTGGTGGCCTACATCCTCGGATCCCATCTACACCGCGAACCCCACCGAGCAGACGGCCAGAGTCAACCTGTACTCCGTCAACGGCGTCCCCTGGATTCAGTTCGATGGTGTCATACACGCGACGAACTCTGCTTCCGGCCTCACTAGCGCGTTCAGCAGCAGGATGGCGGTCCCGTCCTACCTTCAGATCGGCGTGTCCAGCGACTTCTCCAACGATTCGGGGATTCTCCGCATATCCCTCATAGCTGAGCAGGACCTGGGCGATTCCGATCTCAGGCTCCACTGCATCCTGGTTGAGAACGATGTACCAGGAGAGGGCTACTGGGCCGGCTCCTACTTCGAGCAGGCCTTCAGGGACAATCTCTGTGGAGCCGACGGGCAGTCTTGCTCGTTCGGATCCGCCTATCCGGACACGGTCTCCGTCGAGGTTCCCTACGCGACCAGCAGCTGGGTCGTGGAAAACCTCTATGTCTCCGTCTTCGTCCAGAACCACACGGGTTCCTCAAAGGAGGTGAAGAACGCCTGGTTCGGGAAGCTCAGCGATCTGACCGGCGTGGCTGACAGGGCGTATGCGGCCCTCCCATCCCCCGTCAGCGTGGCGATCTTCCCCAACCCCTGCACAGGCACCTTCACCATCACCGCGGATCTTCCGGAAGGGACGCCCGCGACCCTGCGGGTCTTCGACCTGTGCGGCAGGCTGTTGTCGCAGCGGTGGATGATCGGCCCGCAACAGGAGTCGCTCGACATCGGGAGCCCCGGGGTTTTTCTGATCAGAATAGACTGTGACGGGGAGACTATCTCCAGCGAGCGTGTGGTGGTGATACCCTGAGATCCGGGCGCTGACGCCAGGGCCGGCGCCCGTCCCGGGTAGTGCCCTCGGTGTTCTGCGGCGGGTGCCGGTCCCACGCCTCGGAGGTCCGATAGGAGTCACTCATGAAGAGCCTGTTCATTGCCGTTTTTCTCTTCTCCTTGTCGTTCGCGGAGATCATCACGATAGGGGAGCCCGAGCTGCTCTCGGGCGATCCGTTCTGCGGGGACTGCGCTCTCAGCCTGCATTTCCAGGTGCTGTACCTTGAGGAGGAGATCGGCCAGCCGATCACTATCGAGGAGCTGGGCTGGAAGAGAACGCCTGGCGGAGCCGGTTCCGCGAGCTTCACCAACTTCGCCATCTACATGGGCTACTGCGAGACGGACGAGCTGGGCGAGACCTACCTCGAGAACTACGTGCCCGGAACAAGGACTCTCGTTCTCGACCGGCCCACATACACCATTTCCGGCGACGTGGACGAGTGGATCACGGAGACGCTGGACGTCCCGTTCTGGTACGACGGATCCGACAACCTGATCATCGAGTACGAGTGGGGGACAGGAACGGGCAGCGTTTACATCTATGCCTGGGACACCGGCACCTTCAGGGCTCTCACCGGGGGATACGGCTCCTCGACCGGCTCCCTGCTCACGGTGGCGCACTACCAGCAGCTGATAGGGCAGCTCGGGCTGGATCCCTCGACCCTTGCCGGCATGAAGACGGCTTTCAGTAAGGAACTCTGAGCCAGCCCAGGCTTCCATCCCGAACCCGGGCGGGAATGGAACCAGGCAAGGCCGGGGCCAAGTCAGTCTCCGGGAGGCAGCTCCGGAGCTTCCAGGACGTAGATCTGCTGCCAGCCGGACTCCGGGTTCTCGTTCCAGGCCAGGATGCCGAAGCGGTCCACCGTGACCCGCCAGTACAGCCCACCTTCCCCGGCCTCCGGGATCGTGATCGTGAGAACCTGCTCCATGCTGACCGGATCGTACACGTCGAACGTGGGGACGACCTCGGTACCCCGGCGCACCCAGACCATGCCCGACGCGTCCGCACCGATTCCCGTGATGAACGGACGCCAGGGATCCGCCTCGTAGTTCATCCCGCCAGCATCCATGCTCTCGAGCTGGGCCAGCCGGAAGCTCCTTTCCTCCGCCATCTCCTCCTCGCTGCGCTCGACCCTGGGTAGATCACGCTGGAGCTCGAAGACGATCTCGCCGTCCCTCGAAAAGCCGAGGACCTCGTACTGCTCCGACGATCTCCGTGCGATATAGATCGTCTCGTCCCGGCCTATGGCGATGTTGTAGCCGAACCACACCCTGTCCATGAAGCCGGCGGCGTCGTTCGGATCTCTCAGCACGTAGTGGTCCTCGATGAACCTGGTGACGGGCGAGAACGGACCGGGGACGAACAGGGCCACCCCGATGTCGAGGCCAACTCCCGACGGGTCATCGGCGAACTCCAGGTACACCCCGACGTACGCGCTGTCCTGGAGGCCCATGAGGCCGAACGGGGGCGGCGCCATGCCGCGGGGCTGCTCCTCCAGCCACTCCCCGGTGAAGTAGTCGAACCGGTCCATCGCCCCCCTCTGGGTCACGTACAGGTCCCCTGACCCAGTCACGCAGGCGAAGGCGGTCATCGACAGCTCGCCCGGCCCGGACCCTTCC
>JAFGKQ010000028.1 GCA_016928495.1 Candidatus Fermentibacterales bacterium | reverse complement strand
GGCCGGCTTCGAGCCCCTCGCTTCCTGGCCCGTCGAATTCGAGAGGGAGACCGATCACGGGCTGGCGGCAATCCTCGCAGCAGGCTCGCTCGGGCTTCCCTGCAGCGGGCTGGACCCGGAAAGAGCGCCCCATCCCGCAGCGTTCCTTCCGACCAGGCGGATGTTCCTGGAGGAGCTGGGAGGCGCCCTCAGGTCGCTGCGCAACAACAGGGATCTGCTCGAAGCCCTTCGCACCGTGCCCGCCAGGAGGCCGCTCACCCCTCCGGGCCGCCAGCAGGAGGACGAGGCGAGACTCAGGCGCATCACCTGCGGGAAGCTCGGCTCCATCTACGGCGCGAGCCGGCCTGCGGCGGAAAGGCTGGAAATGGAGCTCCGCGAGATAGGCACTGCGGGTCTCGCGGGCTACTTCCTGCTGTTCGCGGACGTGGTGGAGTACTGCCGGAGCAGGAGCATCCTCGCGGTAGCCAGAGGCTCCGCGGCCGGAAGCCTGGTTGCGCGACTCATCGGCCTGTCGGCAGTCTGCCCCATCCGTCACGACCTCTCGTTCGCCCGGTTCTTCAACAGGCTGCGCCCTGACCCGCCCGACATAGACCTCGACATCGACGGCGACCGACGGGAGGAGGTGCTGCGCTGGGCTCTCGAGCGGACAGGAAGGAACGCCGCAGGCGTCTCCGAGCTGGTCAGGCTCCGTACGCGAGGCGCCTTCAGGACAGTGGCGGCAGCCCTCGGGCTTGGGCGGGAGGAGACCGACGAGCTGGCCTCCACCCTCCCGGCGGCCGCGGAGCCGGTATGGAAGACAGAGCCCCTGGCGGGAGCCCTCGAGCTGGCCCGCAGGCTGACCGGCGTGGCCTCTCATGTCGCCCCGCACCCCTGCGGCGTCGCCCTCGGCAACGAGCCTCTCGAAGGTGTCGTCGGCATCGAGGGGTGCAGGCTGGGCATCGATCTCGCCCAGTTCGACAAGGACGGGGTCGAGTGGATGGGGATGCTCAAGATGGACCTGCTGGGCCAACGGGGCCTCTCGACGCTGGGCAGAGCCTGTTCCTCCACGGGCGCGAACGCCATGCGCCTGCTGACGACGGGCCGGCATCTGGAGCCCGATGTGAGGGAGATGCTCGGGTCGGGACGGACGATCGGGGTCTGCCACATCGAGTCCCCGGCCATGAGGGACCTCCTGCGGCAGACGAGGGCGAGGACGCTCGAGGACGTGGGGAGAGCGCTGGCACTCGTGAGACCGGGGGCCGCGGCAAGCGGCGGCAGGAAGAGGTTCTTCGCCGAGAGAGGGCTGGATGAGGAGACGCGGAGGCTCTTTCCCTCGCTTCCTGGTCTGCTGGCGGACAACAGAGGGGTCCTGCTCTACCAGGAGGATGTGGCGCTGGTGGCACGCGAGGTTCTGGGGCTGGACGATGCCGAGGCGGACCTGCTGCGGCGGCGCTTGAAGAAGGGTCTCGCACGGGAGAGCGATCTCCGCGCGCTGTGCCTGGCCAGGGGTATGGATGCCAGAGCCTCGGAGGTGCTTTGGCGGCTGCTCTCAGGGTACGCGGGCTACGGCTTCTGCAAGTCTCACGCCATGACCTACGCGGCGGTCGCCTGTGCCTCCACGGCCATGAAGGCGAAGGCGCCTGCCCAGCACTTCGCAGCGGTCCTGGCCTCGGGGGGAGGCTTCTACGGGGGGTTCGTCTACCTGGAGGAAGCCAGACGACTGGGGGTGAGGCTGCGCGTGCCGGGGGTCAACAGCGGAGACTGGCTGGCGTCGTGCCGGGACGGGGAGTTGGTGACCGGTTTCAACTGGTTGCGCGGCATGGGCAGGGCCGACTACGATCTACTGGCAGCTGGAAGGCCCTACCCAACGACCGCCGGGGTGCTGGAGCGCGGCCTGGCGCCCGCCACGCTGGCAACGATGGCTCTGGCCGGTTGCTTCAATGAGCTGGGGGTAACGGCTCCCCAGGCTTTGCTGATGATCGAGACGCGCTCCGGAAGGCGGGAGGGTGCGGACCTCCTGGGCGGTCTCGAAGACCCCGCGCCGGGGCTGCCGGGCTATGACCCCACGCGCCGGGCCGGTCTGGAGATGGGGCTGCTGGGCGCCTCCGTGACGGGCTGTCCCCTGGGCTTCTGCGACAGACCGCCGGGCACCCTCCCCGGCTTCGAGCTGGCCCTTCGGGCGGTGCCGGGAGAAGTCAGATGCTGGGGAATGCCGGCCGCGAGGAGGTCCCTGGAGGACGGCTCGGGCTTCATGATGCTCATGGACGAGACCGGGGTGGTGGACGCATACCTGCCCTCCGCTGTCTACAGGCGCGCGGTGGTTCTATCCAGGAGGCAGGGGTCGACGCTAGTGCTCTCCGGGAAGATGGTGCGGGCTGGTAGGATGGACGCCGATTCGGTCGACGCCGGGCCATTGACGCCGGAGCCGATGGTAGTATGAAAACCCGCGAGACATGACCACGCCGGACCGCGGCGGCATCCACCGGGAGGCAGGAATGAAGGTCGATCCGTTATCCCCCGAACATCTCCGGTGGCGTTGCCCGGACGACGCTTTCGAGTTCCAGAGCACCTCGGAGGTCACCCCGACAGAGAAGATCGTCGGCCAGGACAGGGCAGTCGGGGCGGTCCGCCTGGGGCTGGAGATATCCTCTCTGGGCTACAACATGTTCGTTACCGGCGTATCCGGCACGGGGCGCGAGACCACGGTCAAGCGCCTTCTGGACTCCATGGACATCTCCACCAGCGACCTCAGGGACATCTGCTACGTCCACAACTTCGAGAACCCTCGCTGTCCCATCGCGATCAGCTTCCCGGCGGGAGACGGCAGGGAGTTTGCCGAGGCCCTGGAGGAGTGCGTGGGCCTGCTGAAGAGCAACATACCTGCCGTCCTCCAGAGCGAGCGGACCGCCGCTGAGAGAAGAGCGGTCATGAATCGCCTGAGGGATACCGAGAAGCAGTTGATGTCCGAGATGGAGAACGAGGCAACCGAAGCCGGCTTCGCCGTGGTGCAGATCCCGTCCGGGCCCGGCACCTTCAGGCCGGACGTGCTCCCGACCGTCGAGGGCAAGCCGGTGAGCTTCGAGAAGCTCGAGGAGATGACCGAGGCCGGGGAGATAACGACCGAACGGCTCGAGCAATACCGCGCCACGCACGACAGTCTCTTCCAGAAGCTGGCCGAGGTCTTCAGGAAGTCCAAGAGGCTCGAGATGGAGAGCCAGAACGAGATAAACGAGCTCTACAAACGGCTGGTCCATCCGACGGTCGAGGGCATCCTGTCCAGGCTCGAGGAGTTCAGGCAGGAAAAGGTGTCGGCCTACGTGGCGGCCGCGGAGGACACCATACTCGACGATCTCAGGACCTATGCCGAGACCCCGGACGAGGAAGAGGAGGATCCCTTCCTCTTCTTCACGGCCAACCTGATCGTCGACAACAGCGGCAGGAAGGGCAAGCCGGTGGTGGTGGAGCAGTTCCCCGACTCCGACTCCCTCTTCGGGAGCGTCGAGCGGGTGCTGATGGATGGGAACCGCTACTACACGGACTTCAGGATGATCAGTGCGGGCTCGATGCTCCAGGCCAATGGCGGTTACCTAGTCATGGACGCCATGGACGTGATCAGGGAGCCGGGCCTATGGCAGAAGCTGACCCAGACCCTCAGGAACCAGACCCTGAAGATCAGCACCAGCGATCCCCTCAGGCTGTTCCCGGTCGAGCTGCACCCCGAGCCGGTGGAGATAGACGTCAAGGTGATACTCCTGGGCCCCTCCTGGCTGTACGATCTGCTGGCCCAGACGGACCCCGAGTTCGCGCTGCTCTTCAGGATAAGGGCCGACTTCGACGACAGGATGTCTCTGGACAAGGTCAACCTGGACGACTTCGCCTCGGTCCTGGTCGCCATCGTGCATGGCGAGGGGCTCCCGCACATGACCCGCGAGGCGGTCGGCGCGGTGGCCGAGCGGGCAGTCCGGCTCACCGGCAGGAGGGACAAGATCTCCACCGAGTTCAGCAGGGTCGCCGACTACGTCAGGCAATCGGCCTACTGGGCCCGCCAGGAGGGAAGCGAGATCGTCGAGGCCAGCCACGTCCGCAGGGCGATAAGGGAGAAGCGCCGGAGGATCTCCCTCTCCGAGGACTACCTGAAGGAGAGCATCCTGAACAGGGTGGTCATGATCGACACCGAGGGAAGCGTCGTGGGACAGATCAACGGCCTGGCCGTTTACTCGGGCACGACCTATTCCTTCGGGCTCCCCGCGAGGGTCACCTGCCAGGTTTCCGTCGGCCGCGAAGGCCTCATCAACATAGAGAGGGAGGCCGACCTTTCCGGTCCGACCCACACCAAGGGCGTTCTGATCATCCATGGGTTCCTGCGCGGACGCTACGCTCAGGACTACCCGCTGTCGCTGGCGGCAAGCCTCTGCTTCGAGCAGAGCTACGGGGGCATAGACGGCGATAGCGCTTCGAGCACCGAGCTCTACGCTCTCCTCAGCGCCCTCTCGGAGCTGCCTCTGAAGCAGGGCCTCGCGGTGACGGGATCGGTCAACCAGCACGGTGTGATCCAGGCTATCGGCGGCGTCAACGAGAAGGTCGAAGGCTTCTTCAGCATATGCAGGAAGCGCGGACTGACCGGTGATCAGGGTGTGCTCGTACCGGTCACGAACGTGGACCATCTCCAGCTGGATCCCGAGGTGATCGAAGCCGTCGAGGCCGGCAAGTTCCACGTGTACCCCGTCGCCACGATCGACGAGGGCATCGAGCTGCTCACGGGCGTAGAGGCCGGGACCAGGGGCGAGAGCGGGCGGTATCCCGAGGGAACGGTCAATGCCCTGGTGGACGCCAGGCTCAGGGAGATGGCCGAGACCCTGCGCAGCTTCTGGGCCCGAAGCGCTCCCGGGGCCGACGGCATCTGACGGCTCTTTCGAACGATGAGTGAGGCTCCGAAGGTCTTCACCTGCAGCTGGGGCCAGCTCGAGGGTCATGGCTCCAACCTGGGAGACAGGATCATACTCGAGTCCCAGCTGCTCGATCTGCGCCAGTCGGGTTGGGAGGTGGGCGTAGCTTCCTCCGATCCCGTCGCGACGAGAAGAGACCTGGGCGCGATCCCCTTCGACACCTCACGCGGGCGGATCAGGGCAATGGTCCGCGGGGTCTCCTGGGCCGACGCCGTCATCGTCGGGGGAGGAGAGCTGGTCCAGGATCGTTCCTCTCTCCTCTATTCCCCGTTCAACCTCTTCCCCATACTGGAGAGCCGGCGCAGGCGCAAGCCTTGCTTCG
>JAFGKQ010000311.1 GCA_016928495.1 Candidatus Fermentibacterales bacterium | reverse complement strand
GGGGATCTCAACCTCCGGAGCGCCTTCCTCCACATGGTTGCTGATGCCGCGGTCTCGCTCTCCGTAGTGGCCGGGGGCCTGGTGATGCTGCTATCCGGCTGGTCCTGGGTGGACCCGGTGTTGAGCATGGTGATCTCCCTCGCGGTGCTCAGGGCAACCTGGGGCCTGCTGCTCGAGTCCGGCAACCTCGCCCTGGACGCGGTTCCCGGAAGGGTGGACCCGGACGCGGTGCGGGACTACCTGCTCTCGGTCGAGGGTGTAGAAGCCATGCACGACTTTCACATCTGGGGGCTGAGCACTACCGAGACCGCGCTCACCGCGCACCTCATCGTCCCCGGCGCGGGCCCTTGCGACGAGCTCCTGCACGAGCTATCGAGGGAGCTGCACGAGCGTTTCGGGATCTCGCACACGACGCTCCAGGTGGAGACGGGCGGCTCGACTCACCGCTGCGTGCTCGACGGCGAGGGCTGCGAGCGGTCGGGCTCCCGCCGGTCCGAGGCGCAATGAGCCGCGAGGCCGGGCATCCGCGGAAGAGTTCGCCCCTTTACGAGAGGATCTACTCCGTCGCCATGATGATCCCCAGGGGAAGGGTCTCCACCTACAAGCAGTTGTCGCTCCTGGTCGGAGGCTGTACACCCAGGATAGTCGGCTACGCCATGTCCGCGGTGAGGGAGGGGGAGTCGGTCCCGTGGCACAGGGTCGTCAACAGCCGAGGCGCCATCAGCCCGAGATCCGGGGGAGAGCCCTGCCCGCTTCAGCGGGCCCTGCTCGAGGGCGAGGGCATAGCCTTCGACGAGCACGGCAGGATAGACCTCGAGCGCTTCGGCTGGAACCCGGCGGGGTGACCCATGACCACCCGCGCGCTGACCGAGACCCTACGCTCAGGCGTCCTCGCTCTGGGCGCCGGCCTGGTCGGGTTCGCCGACCTCCTGGTGCTGGATCGTCCGCCCTTCGGGAGAGAGCTCTCGAGAGCCGTCTCGATTGCGGTGCCGCTGGACAGGGAGGTGGTTCGCCGGGTATCGCGTGGCCCCGATGCGCTCTACGCGAGAGAGTACGATAGGGCGAACGGCGAGCTGGAGAGGATCGCGAGGGCATGCGCTATGGTTCTGTCCGGCATGGGGTACAGGGCTCTGGCCATGGAGCCGACCTGTACCCCTCCGGAGGGCTCTGCCGACACGACCCCGCTGCCTCACAAGACGGTGGCCACACTGGCGGGGCTGGGCTGGATAGGCAGGTGCGCCTTGCTGGTAACACCCGGCTTCGGCTCCGCCCTGAGGCTGTGCAGCGTCCTGACTGACGCACCTCTCGACGCCGGTGAGCCGTGGACCGATTCGGCATGCGGCGACTGCTACGAGTGCGCGGAGCGCTGCCCCGGCGGTGCGGTAAGGGGCGAGGCCTGGCGCCAGGGCGTATCGCGGGAGCGGCTCTACGACCATGCTGCATGCCGGAGGACTGCAGAGGAGCTCTCGCGAGAGGCGGGCCTGGGGAGCATGGCTATCTGCGGCATCTGCATGTCCGTCTGTCCCTTCACCAGGGCGTATGCCGACGGAGGGCCTTCCCCGGGAGGCGATCTGGCCTTACATTGATGCAACGGGACGGGAGCGCCATCCCGAAGCAGGGTTGCCACATCCCGTCCGACTGGAGGTTCGCCATGTCCAGAGCTGCGCTCGTCCCCGCTCTGCTCGTCTTCCTGCTCCTGCCCTGCCTCTCTTCCTACAGCGCGCATGCCGATCCGGAAGGGATCCCCATCCAGTACATGGACTCGCACGGAAGAAGGCCGTCCGGCTTCGCCGAGACCCCGCTGAACGGCCTGTGCCGGGGTCCGTACGAGCGCGAGCTCGTCACCAGGACCGGCATCGAGGCCGGCGCGAGGGCCGGCGAGGTAGTCCTGCTGGTCGATGCGATGGTCCTGGATGGGATCCAGGCGGCTCTCGATCAGTTCCGCCAGGATCTCGAGGCAGACGGCTATACCGTGCTGATCTGGGAGGTTTCCGGAGGGACGGCCGCGGACGTGAGGGACGATCTGATAGCGCAGTATGCCGGAGGAGAGCTGCTAGGAGCCATCTGCCTGGGTGACATCCCCACCGGCTGGATGGAGTCGGGATACGGCGAGTACCCGGTGGACGTGTTCCTGATGGACATGAACGGCACCTGGACCGACAACGATGGTGACGGCCTGTACGATTCCTGGAGCAACCATGGGCCGGAGATCTGGATCGGCAGGCTGACTCCCACATCCATCACGACCGGGTCGTCGGTCGAGCTGCTCAACGGCTACCTGGCGAGGGACCATGCCTACAGGAACGGCAGCCTTCAGCTTCCCGACAGGGCCCTGGCCTACGAGGAGGCGTTCACGGGTCTCACGAGCTACCTCGGTCTTCTCTACGACGACGTTACGACGAAGAGCGACCCGGTCGAGACCTGTGCCGACGACTTCAAGGACGAGCTTCTGTACGGCTACGAGTGGGTCCACCTCATAGCTCACTCGAGTCCATGGGGCAGCAGCTTTCACACCGGTGCCCCTCCTTCGGGCGCGGGCACCCTCAACAGCTTCGAGGTCCCTGCCCTCGATCCTCATGCTTCGTTCTACGTTCTGAACTGCTGCAGCAACGGGCGATGGACCGAGCTCGACAACCTGGCCAACAGCTACATCTGGTGCGAGGGCTACGGTCTCGCAGCGCTCGCTCAAGCCAAGGTGGACTACACCAACGACTTCCAGGAGTACTACTCGACTCTGTCTCAGGGTAGCTGTCTCGGAGAAGCGTTCGTGGACTGGCTCTCTGCCAACATGTCGATGGAGCACGCCGCGGTTCTGCTCGGAGATCCGACGCTCAGGCCCAGGATCTCCGCCGACCTGAGCTCCAGCAGGCTCGAGGAGGGCGGTGCCCGGCCGCCTGCCGGAGGGGATGCCTGGTTTTCTTCGCCGCTTACGGACGGGCTCCATACCCAGGGCTGGGTCGACACCTGGTCCGACCCTTCGTCCGGAGAGGTCTTCGCCGTCTGCAACACATCTGAGGCCGCCAGGGCCAACATCCTGGCAACCCACTCGAACGGGGATACCTGGATCGAGCCGGTGATAGTCTGCGAGCACGAGTACTGGGACTGGCACCCGGCCGTGGCGGGAGACGGATCGGGAGGGGTCTGGATCGCCTGGCAGAGCATGAGGGAGAACCACGAGACCTACGACATCTTCGTCTCTGCATGGACGGGCTCCGGTTGGACATCCGAGACGCAGGTGACATCCGGCGACCCATTCGAGGTCGAGCCCAGCATGGCAGGAGGGGGCGGTCACGCCTGGATCGTATGGCAGAAATGGACCGGAGGCAGCTCGGACCTCGAGGGCTGCATGTGGACCGGCACCACGTGGACCACTCCTGCCCCGGTTGCCTCCTCCGCGGGGTCCGAGAGGAACCCCGATCTGAGCTACGGCTCGGGTCGGTTCGGGCTGGTCTACGCTGTTCCCGACACGGGAACCGGCTGGGAGATCAGGTTCCGGGATGCTCCCGATTCGGGGCCTTACGGCGATGAGAGCACGATCTCGACTCCCTCGGAGGAGTCGAGGTTCCCTGCGCTGGCCTGTGATGATGCGGGGCGCTTCTGGGCGGTCTGGCAGGGCCCGGAGGGGTCTGTCGTCTCGAGCCACGAGACGGCGCCTGGCTCTGCCTGGACGGCTCCCGAGGTGCTCTCCGGGGTCGACGGCGGCGCTCTGGCCGACGTTGCCGCGCTACAGAGCGGTGCGGTAATGGCCGCCTG
>JAFGKQ010000310.1 GCA_016928495.1 Candidatus Fermentibacterales bacterium | reverse complement strand
GTCCACCCCGTCCCGGAACGGGAAGAACCCATCGCTGGCGAGGACGCCACCGGCCACCGAGAGACCGGCGGCCTCGGCCCTGGCGCAGGCCAGCCCGAGGCTCTCGATGCGGCTCATCTGACCGGCGCCGATTCCGAGGATCCTGTCGGGGGCAGCAACGACTATGGCGTTGCTCCTGACTCCCCTGCACACCCTCCAGGCGAGATCCAGAGCGGCCATCTCCGCTCCGGACGGCTTCCTGGACGTGACCGCGTCGGCCGATGACACCTCCGGTGCGGTGGCGTCAGGCGTCTGAAGCAGGATGCCTCCCTCCACCGACCTCAGCTCGAGCTGTGCCTTCGGCCGGAGATCGGACCTGAGCACTCTGAGTTTCTTCCTCTTGCGCAGCCTCTGCAACGCCTCCTCCTCGAATCCCGGAGCGATGAGAAGCTCGAGGAAGAGCCCCTTGAGCCTCTCGACCAGCCCGAGGTCCACCTCGGCGTTGAGGGCCAGGATCCCCCCGTAGGGGGACACGGTGTCCGCGGCGAAGGCCTTCTCGAAGGCATCCAGGGGGCTGTCGCCCAGGGCCGCTCCGCACGGGTTCCCGTGCTTGATGATCACGGCGGCGCAGCTTCCCGCCGGCATGTCCGCTGCCAGGGACATGGCGGCGTCGGCATCGAGGTAGTTGTTGTAGCTCATGGAGGAACCGTGGACCAGCTCGGCCAGTCCGATCCCCAGTGGCGGCCATGTCCTGTGGAGCCAGGCCTTCTGGTGCGGGTTCTCACCGTACCGCAGGCCCTCTTCGAGCCCCTCCTCCAGCTTGACGGAGACCTCCAGGTCGTACAGAGCGGTGATGCCGTAGAGCCTGGATGCCATCCTGCGCCTGAGATCTGCATCCAGAGCGCCGTCTCGCGCCGCTCGGAGGACATCGCCGTAGCAGGACGGGCCGGGGACCACCAGGACATGCTCCCAGTTCTTCGCTGCGGCCCGGCCCATGGCCGGGCCTCCGATGTCTATCAGCTCCACGAGCTCCCTGTCGGTTGCCTCGAACCGCTCGCGAGCGTAGGTAAACGGGTAGAAATCCACCACGACCATGTCGAAAACCGGCTGGCCCTCGCGCTTCATTCGCTCTCTCTCATCGCCTCTGGCCAGGATGCCCGCGTGCAGGACCGGGTGGAGCGTCTTGACCCTTCCCTCGAGCAGAGACTCGAACCCGGTCAGCCCGTCAGTGCTCGCAGACTCGATTCCCCTCTCCGAGAGGAACCTGCACGTGCCGGCGGAGGCGAAGAGCCTCCAGCCGAGCTCCACGAGACCCGAGGCGAGATCATCGAGCCCGCTCTTGTCGTAAACGCTGATGAGGGCGTCAGGCATTCTCCACCATCCATTCACGGGCTTCGAAGACCGGGACCGGCCCACGCTTGTGCCCGGCTGCCGAGCTCAGGCTCGACATGATCCTCGCTGCTTCCGGACCGGGATCGCCACCCTCGGCCCACCTGCGTATCTGATCGTAGGTGACGCCCATGTCCCCCTCGTCGGTCTGGCCGGGCCAGAGCCCGGCAGATGGCTCCTTGCCCAGCAGAAAACCCGGCAACCCGAGGACCTCGGCCAAACGCCTCACCTCGTCCTTGAAGAGCCTGCCCAGCGGCATGATGTCGCAGGCGCCGTCTCCCCACTTGGTGAAGTAGCCCATCAGGTACTCGGCGTAGTTGCCGGTGCCCACTACCAGACGGCCGCGGGAGTGTGCGTAGATCACGGTCATCCGTAGCCTGGCCTTGATGTTGGCAACGGTCAACCTGTCCCCGCGATCCAGTCCGCAGCAGGTCAGGAGACTCTCCAGGGCTCGATCGAGGACGATCGTGCGAAGATCGAGGCCAAGATCGGAGGCGACCCTTGCGGCATCCCGCAGATCGGAGGGCTCGCTGTCGCACGGCAGCGCCAGCGCCAGGACCGCGGAGGGGCCGACTGCTCTGCAGCAGAGCGCGGCACAGACTGCCGAATCGATGCCGCCGCTAAGGCCGAGCACGACACCTCCGGCTCCAGCCTGGATGAGCTGCTCGCCAACCCAGCCGGAGATGGCTTGCGCCAGCCCCGGGAAGACACCGGGGTCCGAAGACCCGCTCGAGTCCATGGAAACAGGCCTCCTTCCGGAAGGCTCAGGCGGGTGCCAGTGAGACTCTCCCGCCCAGCACATCTACGGACGTAACCTCTACCCTGATCTCGCTGCCTGGCTGGAGCTGCCTGACCGCTCTCGCCCTGGACACGTGGAGCAGGCCCTCCACCGGAAGGCCCTCCAGCCTGATGAATGCCCCGAAATCAGTGGATCCGGTGACCACTCCGCCGAACACCTCTCCGGTCCTCCTGGAGAGGTCGAGAAGGGCCATGAGCTCGATGGAGCTCCTCTCCAGCGCCTCCGCATCCCTCTCTGCCTCGCTCGTGTGCGATGCTGCCGCCGTCAGGGGCCGGAGGGCAGACGGAAACGAGCCCTCGTCGAGGACGGCCAGCACCTGATGCACGAGCAGGTCCGGGTAGCGCCTTATCGGGCTGGTGAAGTGCATGTAGTCCCTGAGGGCCAGGCCGAAGTGCCCGTCGCTCCGGGGCGAGTAGACAGCCCTGCTGAGGGAGCGCAGGACCATCTCGCGAACCATGCTGCCTCTCGCGCCCCCTCCATGCTCGTCCAGCACGCGCTGAAGGAAGGAGGGACCGATCTCGCGGCTCCCGGGCAGCCTGATCCCGAGGCCCGACAGCTCCTGTTTCAGCCTCTCGCCGGAGAACCTGCCCGGCGGGGGGTGGACCCGGTAGAGAACCGGCAGCCCCGACCATCTGCAGTACTCGGCGACGGCGCTGTTGGCCTGCACCATGAACATCTCCACGAGCCTGTGCGAGTCGTCATCAGCGGTCTGCTCCACGATGGACGGCCATCCCTCCTCGTCGAAGACCACGCCGTACTCGTCGCTGCCCAGGTCTATGCCGCCGCGTTCCCTCCTCCTCGAAGCGAGGGCTGTCGCGAGACCCTTCATGACGCCGAGCGAACCGGAGAGGCCCGGCAGCCCGGGCTCGTCCTGTCCCGTCAGATAGGCCTGCACCTCCTCATAGGTGAGGCGCGCGGAAGACCTTATCACCGACCTCTCGATGCTCGACCCGATCAGCTCTCCATCCTCCCTGAACCGCAGGAGCACCGACCTGGCAGGCCTGTCCTCTCCGGGGCGGAGACTGCAGGCGCCGGCCGAGAGCGCCTCCGGCAGCATCGGTATGACCCTGTCGGGAAGGTAGGTGCTGGTGGCGCGGCGATAGGCCTCCTCGTCCAGGTCGCTTCCGGGTGTCACGAAGAGAGCCACGTCGGCGATATGGACCCCCAGCAGGATCTCCCCGTCGGCCTTCCTGACGGAAACGGCGTCGTCGAAGTCCCTGGCGTCAGCCGGGTCTATGGTCAGGGTCAGCCAGTCCCTGAGGTCCTTCCTGGGCGAGCCGTCGGGGAATCGGGATGCCGACTCCTCTGCCGCCGACACGAGGCGGTCGGGGAAATCGGTCTCGGGACCCAGAGCACCCGCCACGAGCCCGTCTATCAGCGCGTGAGGCGAGCCGGAGTCACCGAGGGCCTTCCTCACGATGACTCCGGCTCCGCCGTCGAAATCCAGATCGCACAGCACGACGCAGCCCGAGCGGGTCCCGGAAGGGGGCTTGCCCCTGACCGGAAGGGACTCCGGCAGAGCGGGGTCCAGCGGCCTCACGAACCACCGTCGAGAGGCCTCCCTCAGCAGCACCCCGCTCAGGCGCGTGCGCTTCCTCTCCAGGACCGCTAACACGCGCCCCTGTCTTGCGGCTCGACTCCGTCCCCTGCCGCTCACCGGCGTGGGCATGAGACGGACCATGACCAGATCTCCGTCGAGGGCGTCCCCCACTCTCCTGCGGTCGATCTCGACCGGTCCCTGCCCCTCCCCGGCTGGAGGCAGAACGGCCGAGCCGCTGCGCCTGAGCCTTATCCGGCCCCTTACCAGATTGACCGTGGAGGGCAGCGCGTAGCTGCGGCGCCCGACCGGCCAGATGACGCCCCTGGAGACAAGCTGCTCGAGCCTGTCCGAGAAGTCGCCGGGCGGGTCATCCAGGGACTTGCGGATGGAGTCCATCGAGAGGACGGCGCCCCCTTGCCTCTCGAGGATCGAGACGACCTCTTCCTCGAACCGATCGGAGTCCGGACCCGGGCCGCTCATCCCCGGAGCACGGAAGGCAGGTCCGGGAGAATGGCGCGGGCGAGCCCGCGGCTCACGGGTCCCTCGCGCTCATCTTCCAGGCAGAGCTCGGTCCCTGAGGAGCGCGCCAGATCGGAGACCGTTTCCAGCAGGTAGGCAGCCAGGCTGCTGCCTGACCCTCCGGAGGCCTTCTCCGGGCCCCCGGCGGAGGCCCATTCCACCTCGAAGGCAACGCCGGGAGGCTCCCGGCCCTGAGACACGCTCACGGTTATGCTGCCGTTCCTCTGTACCTGCTCGAATGCCCAGGTGAGGAGTCCCAGAGCGACAGCGCCATTCAACGGCCCGGGAGAAGGGGCCTCGGCCAGCGCTTCCTCCGATCCGGGTCTCAGGATCAGGTCCAGCGTGCGTCCGCAACAGGCCCTGACCACACTGAGCACTCCCTGGTAGGTCTCGCAGGGCATCGACTGCGGCGAGGCCCCGGATGGAGCCGAGAGCTGGCTGAGCCTGTTGTGTATCTCGCCAAGGCGGTCCACGGCCTCACCAAGCGCCTTCAATCGCTCCAGAGCGTTCGAGAGATCGGAGCTGGTGAGCGAGGAGATGGCCAGGTCGTAGTTGCCCATCGCCGAGACCAGGGCGTTGCCCATGTTGTGCAGAGCCCCGTGAAGCATGGATCCGATGCAGAGCAGACAGAAGCGTGAGGCCCGAGCCCTCGCCTCGACGGGAGGAAGCACCTCGCTCACGGCGCACCACGCGACTTCGTGAGGGGAACGAATCTCACGGGAAGGTCCCTCCTGACCTCTATGTGGTCCCCGTCGACCATGGTCACGACCAGTATCTCCTGGTGCCAGCTTCCAACGGGGATCACGAGCCTGCGTCCGTCCCGGAGCTGCCGCGGCAGCTCCGGGGGCAGCCCGGGCGGGGCAGCCGACACGACTATCCCGTCGTAGGGAGCAGCCGGGCTCCAGCCATTGTACCCATCGGCGGCGATGAGCGCAACTCGCTCCTCCAGACCCAGTCCGGACAGGGCTCGAAGGGCTCGCGCGGAGAGCTCCGGGAGTATCTCCACGCTCACCACCCGGACTCCCATTCGGGCCAGGATGGCGGTCTCGTAGCCCGATCCGGTACCCACCTCCAGAACCCTTGCCGGGCTCTCCTCGGGCAGGTCCAGCAGGTCTATCATGTAGGCCACTATGTAAGGCTGGGAGACGGTCTGGCCCAACCCGATCGGCACGGGGTAGTCGCCGTAGGAAATCTCGAGAGGGGTGCCCGGAGGGG
>JAFGKQ010000309.1 GCA_016928495.1 Candidatus Fermentibacterales bacterium | reverse complement strand
TTATGATGGCTACCTCGCCAGGCGCTACTCCTGGACCACCAACCTGGGCAAGTTCCTGGATCCTCTCGCCGACAAGCTGCTGGTCTCTCTGGTCCTGGTGGGCCTCGTGAACATAGGGCTTGTCCCGGTCTGGGCCGCCTACATGGTCATAGGCCGGGAGTTGCTGGTTACCGGCCTCAGGGCGGTAGCCGCCTACGCAGGCGTGCTGATCCTGCCCTCCCGGATGGGGAAGTGGAAGGCGACGACCCAGATGCTCGCTCTCTCCCTTTACATGCTCCTGGCTCTGATCGGGCCGATGACGCAGAGCGACAGGCTGCTGGTGCTCCGGCTCGAGCAGGTCTCCCTGATCGTCCTCCTGATCGCGATCGCTCTCACCGTGATATCAGGAATCGACTACTTCTGGCGCAACCGGACCATCCTCGGAAGGCTCCTTCTCTAGTGGGCGGGCTCCGCTCGAGGCTGGGACTGGCCGTCGCGACCACGCTGGGAACGGGCTTCCTGCCCGTGGCTCCGGGCACTGCGGGCGCCGCAATGGCGCTCGCGGTCTTCTGGTTCTCAGGTCTCCGGCAGGCTCCCTGGTTCGTCCCCTGGCTCCTGATGGCGCTTCTGGTCCCTCTCGGCTTCGCCGGGTGCGTGGCGGGGAGGAGCCGCTGGGGCAAGGACCCCGGACGCGTCAACGTAGACGAGTTCGCTGGAGCCTGGCTCTGCTTCTGCGTCGCCGGGCCATCCCGGGGACTGATGGTGATCCTGGCTTCGTTCGTGCTGTTCAGAGCCCTGGACGTACTGAAGCCATGGCCGGTGCGAGCGGCCGACAACCACGACTCGGCTGCCGGCATTCTGCTGGACGACCTGATCGCCGGGGCCATGGCGGGATCGCTCGTCCGGCTGGGAGACCTCGCCCATGACGTGCTGCTCTGACCGGACCCGCCGAATGGCGACGCTGGAGCATGCCTGGATCGTCCTCGTCGGGGACGAGCTGCTGGAAGGCCGGACCAGGGACGTCAACCTCTCGGAGTGCGCCCGGTTCCTAGAGTCCGGAGCTGGATTGCGTGTCGGGGGTTGCAGCGTTCTCCCCGACTCTCTAGAACAGATCTCGGGAGAGATATCCCGTCTGATCAGGCCCGGGAGGCTCATCGTCACCACCGGTGGCCTGGGCCCGACGGATGACGACATGACGTCGGCTGCCGTTGCGCAGGCGCTGGGCAGGCAGCTCGAGAGGAACGCAGATGCATCCCGCATGGTCCGCGCGAGGTTCGAAGCCAGGGGCGAGGAAGTCCCCCCGGTCGCCTGGAAGCAGGCAATGATGCCGGTCGGCTCCATTGCTTTCCCGAACGGTCCCGGGATAGCCCCGGGCATTCTGCTCGAGCGGGATGGCTGCGCCATAGCCTGCCTGCCGGGCGTTCCATCCGAGGTGCGCTCGATGCTCCCGGGGCTCCTGGAGGTCCTCGAGGGCAGGGGATGGATCTCCCCGGACCTGCGCTCCGGCCCGCGAACCGGGCTCCTCAGGACATGGGGGCTCAGGGAGGTCCATCTCTATGAGAGGCTGTCCCCGGCGGCCAGGCGATGGGGTTGCGACCTTGCCTTCCTGCCCTCGGTCCAGATGGTCGACGTCAAGATCAGTGGAGAGGCAGAAGCAGTGCTGCGTGCCGGCGATGCCATGGCGGAGGAGCTCGGCTGCAACTGCTACTCGACGGAACCCGGAGTGACACTCTGCCTCGCCGCGGGCAGACAGCTCATGGAATCCGGCCTCAGCGTCTCGGTGGCGGAGTCCTGCACCGCCGGCCTCCTGGGGGCGGAGCTTACGTCCGAGCCTGGCTCCTCCGACTGGTTCCGCGGAGGCGTGTTGTCCTATTCCGACGAGGTGAAGGCCCGTGTTCTCGGCGTCAGCGAGGAATCGCTGTCCGGGGCCGGCGCGGTCAGCAGGGAGGTCGTCGAGCAGATGGCGTCCGGCGTCAGGAGGCTGACCGGTTCCGGAGCGTCGGTCGCGGTCTCGGGGATCGCAGGGCCGGGTGGCGGGAGCGAGCAGAAGCCCGTGGGAACCGTCTGGATAGCTCTCGAGTGCCCCGGAACGTCCAGGGCGGCTCTGCATCGTTTCTACGGTGACCGCGAGAGGGTCAGGAGAGCGGCCGTGGTCAACGCCATGGGTATGCTCTACTCCTGCTTGCGGGAGCTCCGGTCGAAGGGGGCATCGGCTTGAGGATCTTCGTGGCGATGCCGCTCCCGGAGGGGACGGTGGAGGAGATGAAGCCGTGGCTTGGCAGGCAGAGGCGCTCCTGGCCCGATCTGCGCTGGGTGCGGGACCAGCAGCTTCACCTGACGGTCAGGTTCCTCGGGGACATCACTGACGCGGCCCTCGACGAGCTGCTTCGTCTCCTTGGAGCAACGCCCTTCGAGGAGTCCCCGTTCGTGATCGATGACACGGGCTCCTTCGGCCAGAGGGTCCCCGGGGGACTTCCATCCGTCTACTGGATCTCCGGCAGCTTCGGGAGCCAGGTCGGCAGGATGGCGGAGCTGCTCTCCCGTGTCCCCGATGATCGCGGGAGAGTTGATCGCAGGTCTTTCAGGCCACACATTACGATTGCCCGTCAGGGCACATCCGGGAGCAGGGCCACGCTGGACCCGCCCGGTCCCTGGAGCGGGGTCCTGTCCAGAACGGTCGTCTACAACAGCACTCTCACCCGGGAAGGCCCGGTCTACGAAGCGGTCAGGACCTACGGGCCTGGCGCGCAGAAGGGCGGATTGGCATGACCACCAGGAAAGCGGCGGACGACGGGAAGGCCAAGGCTCTCGAAGCTGCGCTGCACCAGATACAGAAGCAGTACGGGCAGGGGGCCATCATGAGGCTGGGGCAGCAGGCCGCGCTGAAGGTGGAGACGATCCCGACCGGCTCCCTGGGGCTGGACATGGCCCTTGGGATAGGGGGTGTCCCCAGAGGCAGGATCATCGAGATATACGGGCCCGAGGCCTCGGGGAAGACCACGCTCGCCCTTCACATGGTCGCCAACGCCCAGAAGCTGGGCGGGGACGTCGCTTTCGTGGACGCCGAGCATGCCCTGGATCCCCTCTACGCCGGCAGGCTGGGAGTCAACATCGACAACCTGCTGGTCTCGCAGCCCTCGAGCGGCGAGCAGGCCCTCGAGATCACCGAGATGCTGGTCAGGAGCAATGCGGTGGACCTGGTCTGCATAGACTCCGTCGCCGCTCTTACCCCCCGTGCCGAGATAGAGGGGGAGATGGGCGACTCCCATGTGGGCCTCCAGGCGCGCCTGATGTCTCAGGCTCTGCGGAAGCTGACCGGTGCGGTTTCGCGCTCGAAGAGCGTCGTGCTCTTCATCAACCAGATCCGCATGCAGATAGGGGTGATGTTCGGCAACCCGGAGACCACCACGGGAGGAAGGGCGCTCAAGTTCTACGCGAGCGTGAGGCTGGACATCCGCCGGATCGCCTCGATCAAGGAGGGCGACAAGATAGTGGGCAGCCGAACCCGCGTGAAGGTCGTCAAGAACAAGCTCGCCCCGCCCTTCCGGCAGACCGAGTTCGACATCCTCCATGGCGAGGGGATCTCCAGGGAGGGCGAGCTGCTCGACATGGCCCTCGAAGAGGGTCTCGTCAGCCGTCGGGGCACCTGGTACTCCTATGACGATCTCCAGCTCGGGCAGGGCAGGGAGAACTCACGGGCCTTCCTCGTGGAGAACTCTGAGGTCTCAGCCAGGCTCGAGACCGCGCTGCGCGAAAAGGCCGGCCTGGGCTCATCCGCGTCCTGGAGCGGGGATGAAGAAGAAGCCGTCCCCGCCGACGAAGAGCCTTCCTGATCCTCGAGGCCGTGCCTCGATGGCCGGGAACCCGAGCGCACCGGAGATCCTCCTCACGGCTATCGAGCCGGTCAGACCCGGCTGGCTGCTCCTTGTCTCCGGGAGCGGACAACTACTCGTCCCGGAGAACATGGCGTCCTCCGAGGGGCTGTGCCCCGGCCGCCCGGTTGACATGGCCGGGCTGGAGCGCAGAGCCTGCCCGGCCCAGTCGGAGGCAGCCCGAAGGGACCTGGGGCGCTATCTCGGAAGCCGGGAGCGGACCAGCGCGATGCTGCGTGACTATCTCTCCCGGCGCAGGCTCTACTGCGACCGCGTGGTCGAGGAAACGGTGACGTTCGCCCTCGAGCACGGGCTCGTGGATGACGATAGGTTCGCCAGGCTGGCCGCCGATCAGGCCGCACGCGGCTCCGGGTCGCTCCTCAGGGGCAGGGCCGGGCTCGCCCGCAGGCTCAGGCAGAGCGGGGTGGGCCGGGGAGCTGCCGAGAAGGCGCTGGCCGGCTTCGACGAGGAGGAGGCCCTGCCATCGGTGGTCGAGAAGCTGCGAAGGCTGTACGGCAGGTTCGAGTCGGACGTGAGAACGCGCAGGGCCAGGGCCTGGATGCAGAGGCGCGGTTTCTCGGGGGACTCGATACGGAGGGTCATGCTGAAGCTCCGGGAGCAGAGCGGCGAGAGAGGCTCGGACTGAGACCCGCCCCGGTCACGAGACGAGGAATGGCCGCGACCTTCTGGACCCGGATGGGAGCTGTCGCCATCGGCCATCCCGAGTGGGCGCCCGCCCCCCGTCATCTCCCTCGGGAGTGGCGGCTCGCTCTGGAGGAAGCGCCGCGCGTCGCCGGAGGCGAGCCCTTCGAGCATCTCCTCGGCAAGGCTCTTGACGCGCGCAAGGCCAGGCACATCTACTCCGCGGCCTGGGAGCAGCTCAGGCCTCTGGGCTTCTCCCGCTCCGCCAGGGTCTACCCCTGGCCCGGGATCCCCTTGCTGCTGCTCGCGCGCAGGAGGAGCCTGGGCGTGGTCTGCCAGTCCTTCGGCGAGAGAGTCCCCGCCGGGAAGCGGAGCCTGGCCCTGGCGGGCAAGTCCACTGCCCTCCGGTCGGAGCTCGGGATGGAGCTTCTGGTGGTCGCCGCCTCTCTTCCGGATGAGGCCCGGGACCTGCTCGAGATGGCCCGGGTCAGCGTCTGCACCCCGGACATGATCGGGAAGGCGGTCCTGCGGTCCGGATCGCTGTGAGACCTGCAGTCCCTCCAGTGCGCCCCTAGAGCATTGCCATCAAGAGAGTAGCAGCACATATTCCACGCCCGGCGTCCGAACGGTTGCCCGGGGGCCGCTGGTGCGGTGAGAGGGCATCCGGTGCGGAAGGCCGCATTACTATGTAGTTACTGCAGATCGGAGCATCGGGCCGCGCCATGACCTCTTCGGCTCCGTCCATGCTCCGTGCGGCAGACTGGTCTACCCGTCGAGGGTTGAAGAGCGGAGGGTGAGGGATCTTGAAGACTTTCTCGGCTAAGAAGGGCTCGGTCCAGAGGCGCTGGTGGGTGGTCGACGCCAGCGACCTTGCGCTCGGCAGGCTTGCCTCGAGGGTGGCCGTGATCCTTCAGGGGAAGAACAAGCCGGTCTACACCCCACACGTGGACACCGGCGACTTCGT
>JAFGKQ010000308.1 GCA_016928495.1 Candidatus Fermentibacterales bacterium | reverse complement strand
CCGCCGGTTTTCGATAGCCTGATGCCTCCGGAGCCGCTGTGGAATCGGCCGTCAGCCCTCCCGGGTCTTCTCCGGCCGTGCCATCGTCCGCCGTACCGCATCCCGCCGGCGGCAGGACTGAAAGCAGCAGTACCGCGGCCAGGAAGTGGTAGTTGCCATTCGTCATCGTTCACCCCGTTCCTCGTGTTCATCCGAGAAGGTCTGACTGCTCTGCAATTGCCCGAGGCACCGGCAGTATTACCTTCCGGGGTTAACTGGCAGTTAAGCTGACCGTCGGGTCAGCTTCCCGGGCTCCAGCCCGGGCCGACGCGCCTCTCGAGCCAGCTCTCGATCTCCCAGAGGAGGTGGAGAATGGACTCCCTGGCGGTGTAGGAGTGGCTCTCCAGCGGCAGCATCACCAGACGTGCCGTTCCCCCCAGCCCCCTGAGGGCCTCGAAGAGCCTCTCGCTCTGCATGGGCAGAGTGCCCGGGTTGTTGTCGGCCTCGCCGTGGATGAGCAGCACCGGCTCGTCCATCATGTCCGCGTGCATGAACGGGGACATCTCGAAGTAGACGCCGGGAGCATCCCAGAGTGACCTGTCCTCGCTCTGGAAGCCGAACGGAGTGAGGGTCCGGTTGTAGGCCCCGGTCTGGGCTATCCCCGCGGCGAACAGGTCGGAGTGCGCGAGGAGGTTCGCCGTCATGAAGGCCCCGTAGGAATGGCCGCCTATCACCAGCCTGTCCGGGTCGGCTACTCCCAGTGAGACAACCTCGTTCACCGCGGCCTCCGCGCTCATGACTAGCTGCGTCACGAAGCTGTCGTTGGGCTGCCCCCCTTCCTGCTCCGCGACGATCGGCATGGAGGGACCGTAGAGGATGCCATAGCCCTCGAGCAGCCACAGGAGCGGAGACCACCATCCGATGCGGTCGAAGCGGTAGGGAGAGGTGGTCACCTGGCCCGCCGCGTCCCTGCTCTGATACTCCTCCGGATAGGCCCAGAACACCATGGGAAGCGGCGGATCGGTTCCCGGCTCGTACCCGGACGGGAGGAACAGCGTGGCGGACAGCGGCAGCCCGTCCGTCCTCTCGTAGACAAGGAGCTGCTTGGTGTACCCGGTCAGCTGCGGCGTAGGGTGGGGGAACCTGGTAAGCGTATCGATGGCTCCGGTCGAGAGGTCCCTGACGTAGTAGTTCGGAGGCTCCTCGACAGCCTCGCGCCTGACCAGGACCCTGACCGGTGTGCCCGGGATGACGCGCAGAGGCTGCTCGTAGAAGGGCGGGGTGGACCTCAGCAGTCTGGCCGTCGAGCCGTCCGAGACGTCCATGACGTCGAGGAAGGGCATGTTGCCCTCCGGAGAGGCTCCCGCCCCTGCCCTGTAGATCCTCCCTCGAGGGTCAGTAATCAGGACGCTCTTGCCCGCTGCATTGACGGTTGTCAGCGGTCTTCCCGGATCGGAGTAGCTGTCCTCCCAGGAGCGCTCCAGGAGCAGTAGCGGCTCCCCTCCCGAGTCCGGGAAGAGCCTCCACTCCCTTTCTGCCCTGTTTGGCCACCACCATTCCGCCACGATGGCGAGGTCCCCGCCGCCCCAGTAGAGGCCGCCCAGCCTGTACTGAAGCGTAACGAGCGTGTCCGGCCGCGCTCCGTCGAACGGGGCCGGCAGCAGGAAGACCCTGTCCCGCCAGTCGGCCTCGGCTCCCGCGTCTCCGCCGTCGAGCGCCTCTACCCAGCAGAGGGCCGCGGGCTCGTCGCTCCTCCAGTGTACGGACCTGGGCCCTGTCGAGGTGCTTCCATGGGCTATCGGTATCTGGTCCTGAACGGGTAGGTCCGCGACCAGGTGGACCTGCCGACCGGTCTCGAGGCTCACGACCTCGGTCAGCATGGCGAACCGCCAGACGGTCACCGCATAGGAGAAGGGTCTGCAGATCGTGGTCAGCAGGAGGTAACGGCCATCGGGCGATGGATCGAAGCTCCAGGTCATCCCTGAATGGCGGAGCTCCGTGATCCGCCCCTGGAGGTCTACCCGCGCCAGCGTCGTTGTCATGTGGTGCTCGAACAGGTCCTCGTCGAAGGCGCTCTCGAGAAGGTCCGCGTAGGTCCTGGCCGGGGCCTCGGCCCCGAAGGTCTCCCGGGTCACGGGCCCGGAAGGAACCGCCGGAGGGCGGGGAGAGGGGCCGCGGTCGGCAGGGACAATGCAGCACACCAGGCCGTCGCTGCCCGGCAGCCAGCATGGGTACTCCTCCGCTACGAGGCTGACGCTAGCGTCGAGCAGCTTGCTTGCGCGCCCCGACTCGAGGTCCACTATCCAGAGCTGATTGCCCCTGGAGGTCGTGTTGGTGAAGCAGAGCATCGCGCCGTCGGGCGACCATTCGACGCTGCCCGCGAGGATCCTGACCGTGTCGGGCAATCCGGAGATCTCGTGCTGCTGCCCCGACTGGATCTCGAGCAGGACGGGGGAGAGGTAGAGCCAGTCGCGGCTGGGCGCGTTGGTCGAGGGGTTGAAGCGAAGCCCGGCGAGACGAAGCTCCTCCCTCTCCAGCTCGGCTATCGAGGGGTTGGATTGCGGTGTCAGGAGAAGCGCCCACCGGTTGTCCGGGCCTACGAAGGGCACCGGGGTTCGGGGTGCGTCCACGATGTCCACGAGGATGTCCGAAGGTGTCATGTAGGCCTGATCGCCGGGGAATGCCCTGCACGGAGCAAGCGCCGGGAGGGCGAGGGCTGCCGCAGCGAGAAGGCGCGACCGGCGCCGCCGGGCCGTCACCTGTGCTCCTCTACGACCGTGTTGGTGAGCACGCCGATGCCCTCGATCTCTATCTCCACAGTGTCCCCGTTCCGTATCCTCCCCACGCCGCTGGGAGTCCCCGTCGCAACGATGTCCCCCGGCTCGAGCGTGATCTGTCTGGAGATGAAGGATATCATGCGGGGGATTCCAAAGAGCATCTTCGAGGTGCTCGACTCCTGGACGGTCTCCCCGTTCAGCCTGCAGGCTATCCGGAGGTCGTGAGGATCACGCCCGAGCTCGCCGGCCGGAACGATGACCGGACCCACGGGTCCGAAGGTATCGAGCGACTTGCCCCTGAACCAGCCCGAGGCGTCGCCGAACTGCAGGTTCCTCTGGCTTACGTCGTTGAAGCAGGTGAAGCCGAGGACGAGGTCCATGGCGGCTTCCTCGCCGACCCTGCTCGCTCGCTCCGCCATCACGAACGCCAGCTCGGCCTCGTAATGGACCACGACGTCATCGAAGCCCGACTCGTAGAGAAAAGAGGGTATGATGATGCTCTCGCCAGGGCCGATCAGCACGTTGGGGGTCTTGGCGAAGAGTATGGGCTCCTTCGGGACCTCGCTCCTCGTCTCCTCTATGTGGTCGAGGTAGTTGAGGCCCAGGGCGATGATCTTGGAAGGGCGGAGCTCGCAGTAAGCCGACGAGCCGGCAACGGGCAGTGTCACGCTCATCGCGCTCCCTTCGGTGCTTCCCGAGTGGATGGTCAAGGGTCAACAGACGGAAGATACGGATTGTCCGCTCCGGCGCAATCCGGGCACGCCGCGAAGCTCCCCGGGCCGCTAGGCTCTCCGCCGCCTTCTCGAGAGCAGCCCGAACGAGAGCGATGTCAGAACGCAGAGCCCGAGGCATGACCAGACCCACCAGGGAAAGCCCAGCGCCCCGGAGTCGGGGAGTCCCCAAGTCGGG
>JAFGKQ010000027.1 GCA_016928495.1 Candidatus Fermentibacterales bacterium | reverse complement strand
TTGGTCTGGAGCGGCGCACCGGAGCAGATTGGCACGACAGTGAAGACAATTGCCGACCGCGAGGGTCTCAGGCTCGTGATCGCACCTCCTACCGTGGAGATCGATACGGACACGAAGGGCATCTACCGGCGCGCCAACGCATCCCTGGTCCTTGCCGCTGCCCGCCTGCTCTGGAACGGGCCGGCAGAAGCGCTGGAGAGGGCCTTCGGAGAAGCGGCCGGGAGGGCCTCGATGCCCGGCAGGCTGGACCTCCGCACCGGCTCCCCCTCGGTTCTCTTCGACGTGGCTCACAACCCGCAGGCCATGCAGGGCCTCGTTGCACGACTCAGGGAGCTTCCGGATCGCCCGCCGGGGGTGATCGGGTTCCTGTGTGACAAGCCATACGAGCGCATGGCACGGATGCTCAGGGGAAGGCTCTCGCCAATTGTGACAACAACGCCGGACATGCCCGAGAGGAAGCTCGACGCGGAGGATCTCGGGAGAGTCTTCGCCTCTCTGGGCTGCAACACAACGAGCAGGCCATCCATTCCCGATGCCGTGGAGCTCGGCAGGAGCCTCGCGAGCGACCTTCTGGTCGTCGCCGGGTCCTTCTACGTGGTAGGGAGCGCGATGCTGGAATGCTGGCGGCGCGGGTGGCTGCCACCTCCAACCGGGGATGAGGCCCAGGCGCTGGAGTCCGAGCACTGAGACGGGCGGTGGATTGACAGCTCAGGGGGCCATGGATATACGTTCGACTCCATGATCCAGGCCTCCTGTAACCGCGTGGAGGTTATAATGCCGGAAAAGGTCGCCAGGAAGGCCGAGCGCGAGGAGAGCGAGACCACTCCGTTCACTACGAAGAACTACGTCCTCTTCGCGGTGGGCCTTCTCGATATCATCCTGGGCTGGTTCCTCCTCAGGGCCGGTCACATCACGCTGGCTCCGATAATGCTCGTAGCCGGCTACTGTGGCCTGATACCGCTTGCGATAGTCCTCAAGTAGTTGCGGGGAAGCTTGTCCTGCAGGGCTGTCGCTTCCGTCTGCATCATCGTGATCGCTGCCGGTCTGTCCTGCGGGCAGGCCGAGAGGCCGGAGCGGACCACCGAGGCTGTTCCTCCCCAGGACACGATCTTCGTGGGGCTACCGGGAGGCCTCTTCGTGACCAGCCTGGGTGACAGCGTTCTCATCGAGCCGTTCGAGATGTCGAGGTTCGAGGTGACCAACCGGCTCTATGCCGGCCTCGCTTCGCAGGCAGGCCTCGAGCTTCCACCCGACCCGCAGTTCGGTGACATTCCGGACTACATCTACGAGTTCGGAGAATATCCCGTTGTCAGCGTCAGTCCGGACGAGGCGCTCAGTGCCGCCGCCGTGATAGGCTGCCGTCTGCCGACCCTGCCGGAGTGGGAGTACGCCGCTTCCTACGGTCTCACGATCAGTTCTGCCAGGGGCCTCGACGTCTATCCCTGGGGCGTGCTGGACCCCGTGGATGCGCAGAACCCGGCGAACCACCTCTACGGGGACACCTGGGAGGACAGGGCGGCGGACGGGTATCCATGGACAGCCCCGGTGGGGTCTTACCCGCTCACCGACCTGGGGCTCGCCGACATCGCCGGCAACGTGGCGGAGATGGCGATGATACCGGATGACACGATCGGATTTGCCGTGTGCGGGGGGGCGTATGCATCACCCTCGGAGGAGCTTCTGATAAGCAGACACGGCTACCTGGAGCGGAACGACCGGGCAAGGCACATCGGTTTCAGGCTGGTCAGGTCCCGGTGAGCGGTGCGGGGGATAACGGAGGACCTGGTGGGCGAAGAGGGGCTCGAACCCCCGGCCTCCTGCTTGTAAGGCAGGCGCTCTGACCAACTGAGCTATTCGCCCACGGTTGACGACAATAGAGAAGCACCGTTCTCTTGTCAAAAAACCAAGGTCCACCTGGAGTTAGCGTATGCGGAGTCATCATCGGGAAGCGCCCTGGAGGTTGGATGCCCACTGACGGGAAGCGTTCTTCCGGATCATCGAAGCGCACCAGGACCGGCGAGGTCTCCTGCCCCTATCCTGAGGTGGAGGGTCTCTGCCCTGGCAGCATCATCCCGCTCGAGCGCCGGATGAAGATAGTGAGCACTCTCAGCAGGCGCGCCCGCAAGGGCAGGTCGGTTTCGTTCTGCGTCGACTCCGAGTCCGGCGACCCTCTGGTCCTGCTGAGCATCATGGCCATAGACTGGCCGGGCCTTGCCAACATCTGTCTCAGTGAGCTCCACCATCACGGCTGGAACCTCGATGTGGTCGAGGGATTCAACGTGGAGAACGATGAGGGCAAGAAGCTCGGGTTCATCATTGCAGGCATCAGGGACGAGAGTCCCGAGAGGCGCAGGGAGTTCCAGAGGAACGCCAGGCAGATGCAGAGCCTGCTCGTCCGGATGGCCGAAGGAAGCTCGGGCACCGTGTCGCTGCTTTCCAGGGCCGCTGAGCGCATAGAGCGGTACCAGGAAGTGCTCGATGCTCTCGAGAAGAGCTACAAGGGTCAGCCTCTCCCGGAGGGGTTCCTCGGGGAGAAGGGCGAGCTCGTGCTGTTTCTCTCCTCCAGATCGGACGAGTACCTCCGGGAGCGTAAGCCCGAGGATCTGGCCTGGATAGTCCGGAAGAACTACGAGCTGGTCCAGGGAGTCAGGAAGAGGCGCGGCCGGCCCATGTTCCAGCTCAGGAACATCCGAACGACCAGGGAGTACCTGACTGGAATCAACATCGCGGGATACGAGCGCAACGTCTCCCTTCAGGACTGCCTGACCGCCCTCAGCTTCGCATGGCCGGGCTCGACCGTCAGGCATCAGCGCAGGTACACCACCGTTGATGGAGTAGTGGCCATACGCATAGAGATGGCGGGCCCGACGGGGCTCGCGGCCACGCGGGAGGAGCAGGGTCACATCTTCCGCACCCTGAAGACCCTGCTCGTCAAGAACGAGCTGGACCGGCTGAAGAGAATCCACAGGTACGGAGGGCGCGAGCACTACGCAAGGGCCCTGATACCCCTCCTCCTCAGGGAGTGCGAGAGCACGAAGCTCAACCAGGTCTACATCTCGCTTCTCTCGACCTCGACCTTCACGGTGGAGCTCAAGCTGATACTGGTGTCCATCGTCGAAGGAGCCGAAGAGCACGACAGGCTGGTCATAGGCTTCGTGGGCGAGATAGAGAGCGTGGATGGGTTCGGCGTGGTCTCCTTCAAGTCGCCGTCCAGCTACGGCGACAGGTGGGTGGACATCATCGATGTCACCGTCCAGAGGGACCACTTCCCTGAGATCGAGAGCGCCTACGACGCGATCAAGGCCAGCATAGAGAAAACCTTCGGCCACTTCAGGGACTTCGACATGGGCATGAGGCTCAACGACGTCAGACAGCTCGAGGAGATCCAGCGCCTGCTGAGCAGTCTGCCCGAGAACGTGGTGAGGGACTCGTATTACCACCTGGAGGACTTCCTCAGGGGCAGCGCTCCGGTCGAGGAGCTGGCGCTCCACATCAAGCTCGCCTACGACGCCATGGTGCAGACCCACGGCGGCAAGGGCCCCGTGAAGCCGCTCCACGCGACCATAAGGGATCCCGATGATCCGGATAGGGGCATCGCGACGCTCCTCTGTTGCCCGGAGAAGGGTCAGGGGACGATGTTCCAGGACCTTCTGGAGGTCGTGAGGGAATACAGGGTCACCGCCAGCGCCATTGACTGGCCCGGAGGAGTCGCGGTTCTGCTCAAGCTGCAGCACCAGGGCGGCCCGCTGCCGGAGGACCAGCTCGAGAAGGTCCTGAGCAAGCTCCAGGAAGTCCTGAGGCCGGTCTGGAGAAGATAGCCCCCGGAGAGACCGATCGTGTTGACCAGAGCGGCAAGACTGCGTTAGTTTTGCGTTCCGTGGCGGCGTAGCTCAGTTGGTTAGAGCAGCGGAATCATAATCCGCGGGTCGGGGGTTCGAATCCCTCCGCCGCTACCAGAGGCGAATCAGGGGCGTTCAGCAGCTCGAAGATGTTGAACGCCTTTGATTTAAGTGGGGTTCGAAATCCCTCTTTCCGG
>JAFGKQ010000307.1 GCA_016928495.1 Candidatus Fermentibacterales bacterium | reverse complement strand
TGTAGAACTCGCTGGCGGCGGCGTCGATGGCGATGAACACGCTGACTCCCGGGTCGTATCCGGCGCCCGCTATCGCCTCCAGGATGAGGTCCAGGGCTTCCTCGGTGCCCGCAAGATCCGGCGTGACTCCCCCCTCGTCCCCGACGGAGGTGGAGAAGCCGCGAGAGGAGATCAGCTTCCTGAGGGTCTGGTAGACCTCGACGCCAGCCCTGAGAGCCTCCGTGAATGAGGCGAAGCCGGCGGGGACGATCATCATCTCCTGTATGTCTATGTTGTTGGAGGCATGTGCTCCGCCGTTCATGATGTTCATCATGGGAACGGGGAGCTGGTGCGCGCCCGCCCCGCCCAGGTAGCGGAACAGGGAGAGGCCGCAATAGGCGGAGGCAGCGCGGGAGACAGCCATGGAGGCCGAGAGGATCGCATTCGCTCCCAGTTTCTCTTTGTTCCTCGTGCCGTCCAGGGAGATCATCACCCGGTCCACGGCCTCCTGATCGAGGGCGGACATTCCCACGAGAGAGGGCGCGATTATGTCGATGACGTTCGATACCGCTCTCAGCACGCCCTTGCCTCCGTACCTGGACTCGCCGTCCCTGAGCTCTGCCGCCTCATGCTCCCCGGTGGAGGCTCCGCTGGGCACGGCGGCTCTGCCCCAGGCGCCCGACGAGAGCCTGACCTCCGTCTCGACCGTGGGATTGCCCCTGGAATCGAGGATCTCCCGTGATTCGACTTCTATGATCTCCGGCATTTCAGGCGTCCTCGCAGGTTGTGGTTGCTTGCCGACTCGACCGGAGCGGCCTCTCCCGCGCTGGCCCCGGCCCGGATTCCGAAGGGCTATGATAACGACCGAACCACCGTCCCGGTTAGCGGTCGTCCTCCAGAACCTCCGTCGAGTAGTCCTTCCGGATATCAGCCGGTCTGCGCGAGGTGAGGATGT
This sequence comes from Candidatus Fermentibacterales bacterium, assembly GCA_016928495.1. Taxonomy (GTDB): domain Bacteria; phylum Fermentibacterota; class Fermentibacteria; order Fermentibacterales; family JAFGKQ01; genus JAFGKQ01. The sequence goes on along the minus strand of JAFGKQ010000307.1, from coordinate 7,007 downwards.
CCATCATCGCGTAGGCGATCTCCGGGTCGAACTGCCTGCCCGCGTTGCTCCTCAGCTCCTCCATCGCGTACTCTATGATCGTGGAGGGACGGTAGACCCTGTCCGAGACGATCGCATCGAACGCGTCAGCCACGGCCAGCAGCCTGGCGTAGAAGGGTATGGCCTCTCCGGCAAGCCTGGCCGGATAGCCCCTGCCATCGAACCTCTCGTGGTGGTGCAGCACGGCCGGGACTATCTCCCTGAAGGCGGCGACCCTGCTCAGGATCTGGTGGCCTATCTCCGGATGCCTCTTGATGATCTCGTACTCCTCGTCAGTGAGGGCGCCCGGCTTGTTCAGGATCGCCTCCGGAACGCCGATCTTGCCTATGTCGTGAAGCAGGGCGGCAGTGCGGATGTGGCTCCTCTCGAGGTCGGAGAGGCCGATGTAGTCAGCGATGGCAAGAACGTAGGCGGTGACGTTGCGGGAATGATCGTGCGTGTAGGGATCCTTCGCGTCCACGGCCCTGGCGAAAGCCGCGATGGTCTCGAAGTAGTTCTTCTCGCTCGTCTCGTACATGTGTGCGTTGCTGATCGCCGTTGCGGCCTGGCGCGTGAGAGTGGAAAGGAACCTCTGGGTTCCGGGGTCGATCGAGTCCTTGGTGAAGGACGCCAGGGAGATCACACCCCTGAGCCTGCTGAACTCCTCGAGCCTGAGAGAGAAGCTCGATCTGACCGCGGGAGAGCAGGCAGGGTCCGAGTCGGGGTCGAAAGGCTCGCGGAGAAGAGACACCCTGTCGGGGGCAGTGATGTCGCCCAGCTCGCCTTCGATCATGCCCTGAAGGTTGGCCTCCTGCTCCAGCGTCAGGTCCCGGCGCTGGTAGATCCTGCCCGACGACCCTCCCTCCTCGCCGGCGATCACTACGCTCAGGGCGTCGAACTGGAACCTGTGGCGCAGCCCGGTGCCCATGGCCCTGAGCACCCTGTCCACGGACAGGGTGGCCGAGAGCTGCCCCGATAGCGAGCAGATGTGCTCGAGCTCCTCCGTCTGTCTTCGCAGCTCGTCCGCCATTCTCGAGTTCTCGGTATGGCTGCCCGCCTGGGCAGCGATCAGGCTGAGCAGCTTCAGGTCCCTGGGCGTGAACGGGTCGGGCCCCGTCGAGCGCGCAACGATGATCACCCCGAGGGCACCGCTGGCGGACGGGATCTGATGCGCCATCACGGTGCCGCTGCCCCGTCCCGATAGCAGGGGGTCCTCGGAGAGGTCGGCCAGCAGGAGACCCGAGGGAGAAGAGAGCGACCTGTGGGCGAGGGCCGTCCACACCTCCTCCTCGAGAGCATGCTGCGCTCCGGAGAGACCTACGCGAACCAGCTCCGGATCGCCGCTGTCCCTCGCGGCCAGCATCGCCGCGATCACCACGTCCGCCCCGAAGCTCTGCCTCGCGGACAAGGCGACCGTGTGCATGAACTCCTCGCTGGAACTGGAGAGCGTCGAGTTCAGAGTCAGCGAGTGCAGGATGCTCAGCTCCCTGCCCGGAAGCTCCGACATGGAGCGCATCCTGCTGTCCAGCGCCTTCCTCATGGCCTCCCTGAGCTTCTCCAGGTGGAAGGGCTTCTGTATGAAGTCGAAGGCGCCGCGTCTCATGGCTTCCTTGGCGAGATCCACCGAGCCGTGGCCCGTGAACATGATGACCACGGTATCCGGGTGCCTGGTCATGACGTGCTGAAGGAGGTCCAGACCGCCCAGACCGGGCATCAGGATGTCCGCCAGGACCAGGTCGAAGACCCTGGACTCCATGAGCGCCTCGGCCTTCAGGCCGTCGTCCGCGTCGAAGACCTCGTATCCCTCGCGCTCCAGCGCCTCCCGGCACAGGATCCGGACGGAGTCCTCGTCGTCTACCACGAGCACCCTGGGTCTCGTCTGCCCTGGCTGGTCAGCTTTCCTCGGCATCTCCCGCCTCCAGCATCCCCAGCCTCTCCATCCTGGCGAGGAAAGTGGTTCTCCTCAGACCGAGGTGCCTGGCTGCCTTTGCCTTGACGCCCCCGAACCTGTCGAGGGCGCTTTGTATGTACTCCTTCTGCAGGGCCGACAGGTGGCCGTCGAGATCGAAGCCGTCATCGGGCGGACGCCTGAGTGGCCATATCTCTCCGGTTTGCAGCATCTTCTCGGGGAGGTCGGCCTGAGTGACCTCCGGTCCCTCTGCCAGCACGGACGCACGTTCGATGGTGTTCTCGAGCTCGCGCACGTTGCCCGGCCAGGAGTAGCGTTCCATGGCTTCCAGGGCCTGCTTCGAGAGGCTCAGCGGAACGCCCCTGTTCCTCTGCGAGTGTACGATCAGGAAGTGCGTCGCGAGTGGCTCTATGTCGGAAGGCCGCTCCCGAAGGGGAGGGATGTCGATCTCGATGACGTTCAGCCTGTAGTACAGGTCCTCCCGGAAGGTCCCGTCCGCCACCGCCTTCTCCAGGTCCGTGTTGGTGGCCGCTATGAGCCTGACGTCGACGCTCACTGTCTCGGTGCTGCCTACTGGCGAGAACTCCTTCTCCTGCAAGACCCTGAGAAGCTTGACCTGCATTGCCGGGCTCATGTTCCCTATCTCGTCCAGGAAGAGGGTTCCCCCGTCGGCTATCTGGAACCTGCCCAGCCTGGATGATACTGCACCCGTGAAAGCGCCCTTGGAGTGACCGAAAAGCTCGCTTTCGAGGAGTCCTTCGGGTATCGCGCCGGAGTTCACGCTCACGAATGGCTGGCGCACCCTCCTGCCCGTGTGGTGAATGGTGCGGGCGATCAGCTCCTTGCCGGTTCCGCTCTCGCCGGTGATCAGGACCGAGGAGTCGGACCTGGCGACCCTGTGTGCCAGAGAGACGACCTCCGCCATCTCCCTGCTGGCATAGATGATCTCCTCGGAGCCTGCCGCGGCGCCGGGTTGCCTCGGGCTCTGGTACCTGGAGACCTCGAGCGCGGTCGAGACGGAGTCGAGCACGGTCTGAGCGTCGAAGGGCTTCGGCAGGTAGTCGAGGGCTCCCCGCTTCATAGCCGAGATGGTGTTGCGTATGGAGGCGTATCCGGTCATCACTATCACGGGGACGCCCGGATACTTCCTGTTGATCACGTCGAGCAGCTCCAGGCCGGAGGCGTCGGGGAGTCTGATGTCCGCGAGGACAAGATCCACGCGCTCCTCCCGGAGGATCGCCAGGGCCCGTCTTGCCCCATCCGCCTCGGAGACGTCGTAGTCGCTCGACGAGAGCGTTGCCCTGAGGAACCTCCTGACCGGAGGCTCGTCGTCGATGACCAGGATCCTGTAGCGATTCTGCTTCTCTGATGCCATAATCCCACCACGCGGAACGATAGTGCCCTCGCGGCCCAGCCGCGGTCTCTAGATAGGATGTGCGAGGCCCTGCGTCAATATTTCGACGGAACGACCCATGACCCTCTCCGGGCAGCCGCAGCAGTGGCGCTGTGCGCCGTCCTCGCCGGCGCGCTGAGCGTCCTTGGCTGCGGGGGCGGTTCCCAGGAGGGCGAGATCGTCATGAGGGCCGAGGACTTCGAACGCGGCGGAGTCAGGAGCGGAGACAGCCTGGCGCTTCTCGCCGCGGACGCCGGACCCGTCTCGCCGGTTGCCGACACGGCGGGTATCTGCCCGGACAGCATGGCCCCGAGCGATACCACGCTTTCCGACACCTCCAGCGTGACGGCGGACACTCTCCCCCGGGCCGAGGATATCCGCCTGCCCCACTCCGACGTGCTGGCCCTCGAGATACGTGGCTCTCTGTACACCAGTCTCGCCTGCTCGGCCTGCAGCACGGACGCCGACGTTCTGGGGGCCCACTGCTCGAGGGCCATGTGGTGGGACCTCGATCCCTGGAGCGATCTGATCGCAGGAGACTCGCTGTTCCTCGTTCTCGGCGAGCCGGGAGAGACCGGAAGGGAGAACCGGATACTGGCTCTGCGCTACGTCCCCGTGCCCGGCTCTTCCAACCACCCCTTCAGCGTCTACCTCTACCTGAAGGATGGCGACAACTTCCCCTCGTTCTTCTACGGGGACGGCCAGGAGGCGACTCCCCTGCTGTCCAGCATGCCGTTGAGCACCTTCGAGGAGGTGACCGGGGTCTACGGAGAGCCGAGGGGCTCCCACGTGCACCAGGGAGTGGACTTCAAGGCCCCGGTCGGGACACCGGTACGGACCACGAGGGGTGGCACCGTGCTGGAGATCGACTGGAACACCCAGTACAACGGACACTGCGTCCGACTGGATATAGGTGGGGGCTACCGGGAGATCTTCGTGCATCTGGACCAGGTGGACCCGTCCATCTCGACGGGGCAACGACTGGAGGCGGGAACGGTGATCGGGACGGTAGGGAGCACCGGCAGGTCGACCAGCCCTCACCTCCACTACCAGATCGATGATTCCCAGAGTGGCTACAGCATCGACCCCTACATTTTCCTCGGGCACCAGAGGCGCAGGCTGACCGGTCCGGAGCTGTCCGACTTCCAGGCGCGCGCCGAGATCCTGGACGGACTGATGAGCGGCGTGACGGAGGCGGAGTGAGCGCATCGCGGACGAACGCCCTGACCCTGGCCGTAGTCAACCACAACGGCGGGAGCGTCCTTCCCGACATGCTCTCGTCGGTCCGCGAGGAAGTCATCTCGAACGGCTGGAAGCTGATCCTGTTCGACAACGGCTCCTCCGACGGCTCCGACAGGGCAGCGGAGCAGGCGTATTCGAGCGAGGGCTGGCTCCGCGTGCTGAGGTCACCCGTGAACCTGGGGTATGCGGCCGCTGTGAACAGGGCTCTGGAGGGCGTCGACACGAGCTGCGCGATCGTCGCCAACAGCGATACTGCTTTTCCCTGCGGGGCTCTGGAAGGGCTCGTGCGGTTCCTCGAGTCGAGGCCTTCCGCCGGTGCGGTCGGCCCCAGGCTCCTCTGGCCGGACGGGAGGCTTCAGTCATCACTGCGCAGCTTCCCCTTCTCGCCCCGGCTGGTGCTGGAGCACCTCCCGCTGCTCAGGCGCCTGACTCCGAAGCACTCGTCGCACGACGAGCCCAGGACCGTGGACTGGTTCGTGGGGGCCGTCATCGCCCTTCGCCTCGAGGCCTTCCGCTCCGTGGGAGGGTTCGACGAGGCCTTCTTCTTCTACCACGAGGAGACCGACCTCTTCTACAGGATGTGGAAGGCGGGATGGGAGGTATGGTTCACCCCGGCCGTGGAGGTGACCCATGTCGGAGGAGCCACGGCCGCCGCAGTCTATGGACGGGACGGATGCTACCTGAGGTATATTCCGGCCAAGTTGCTGTTCCTGCGCAAGCACCGCGGGCCTCTCTTCCGTCTGTGCTTCAGGTTGGCCATGACGGGGCTTCAGGTCTCCCGGATGCTCGCGGGCCTGCTGCTTCCCCGGATGAGACGGAAGGACTCCAGGTTCAGCCCAGGGTATTGCAGGGAGGCTGTCTCTCTGCTCTGGTCCGTAGCTGCTCCATGCGAAGAGAAGGGTGACTGAGCGCCTTGCCGGCGATACTGGGTATCAACTGCTACAAGCACGACTCGGCCGCAGCCCTGCTGGTGGACGGCCGGCTTGTCGGGGCCGCCGAAGAGGAGCGCTTCACAAGGATCAAGCACTACTCCGGGTATCCCTCGAAGACTGTGGACTTCCTGCTGGGTGAGGCGGGTCTCGAAGCCCGGGACATCGATCACGTTGCCTTCTACATGCTCCCGGGCCTGGTCTTCCGGGAGAACATGCTCTACTCCCGACACTACCTGCACGAGAAAGCCGGGCTGGCCTTCCTTGCCGGCCAGCTCAACGGCGCGAGGAGGATGGCGGCCATTCCGGCGACCATGCGGGAGCACCTCGGTTCCGGCCTGAGGGCGAGGTTCCACTTCGTGGAGCACCACAGGGCCCACGCGGCTGGAGCTTTCTACTTCTCCGGCCTGGAGAGGGCTGCCGTGCTCACCATGGACGGCGTGGGAGAGAGGGACTGCAGCATACTGGGGACGATAGGGCCGCAGGGCTTGCGGGTGCTCGCGCGCTCCCGCTATCCCAACTCCCCCGGCGTCTACTACAGCGCGGTGACCAGGCACCTGGGGTTCGAGCCAGACAGCGACGAGTACAAGGTAATGGGGCTATCGAGCTATGGAAGGCCCGAGCAGCTCCCGCTCTTCCGACGCATCCTGGGGGCGACGTCCGACGGTCGCATAAGGCTCGATACGGGACTGCTGTACGTTCACAGAGGGGTACACGAGTCGCGGTTCCGCCGGGGACTGGAGGCCCGCGTGGGTGTCCCCCGCCGGCGCGGCCAGGAGCTCGAGGCCATTCATGAGGACGTGGCCTGCTCAGCTCAGAGAGCGCTGGAGGAGACCGGACTGGCCCTTGCCCGCTGGCTCAGGGACAGGACAGGCGAGAGAGACCTCGTCATAGCCGGCGGGGTCGGCCTGAACTGCGTCATGAACGGGCTTATCGAGCGTGAGTCCGGCTTCGGCGGCGTCTTCCCGATGGCTGCCTCTCACGATGCGGGAACATCGGTCGGGGCAGCCGTTCTCGTTCACATGAGGGAGCATCCCGACATCCGTCTGGAGAGCCCCGGAAGCTGCTACCTCGGGCCTGGCTACGGCGACAGGGAAGTGGAGAGCGCCATGGAGTCGTCCAGGCTCTCCTGCGAGAAGCCTGCGGACCTCGCCGGGGCCATCTCCGGGCTCCTGGAGGAGGGCCGAATCGTCGCCCTCTTCCAGGGCAGGATGGAGTTCGGCCCCAGGGCCCTGGGCAACAGGTCCATCCTGGCGGATCCGAGGCCCGCATCCATGAAGGACAGGGTGAACAGCGTAGTGAAGCACAGGGAGGGCTTTCGCCCCTTCGCCCCGAGCTGCCTCGAGGAGATCGCCCCTGACTACTTCGAGGGCTGCTCGAGCTCGCCCTACATGATCAAGACCTACGACGTCCGTCCCGGCATGAGGGAGAGCATCGCGGCGGTGACCCACGTGGATGGGACGGCCCGGGTCCAGACCGTCTCCAGGGAGGCCAATCCGTTCTACTGGGAGGTCAT
>JAFGKQ010000026.1 GCA_016928495.1 Candidatus Fermentibacterales bacterium | reverse complement strand
GCTTCTTGAGAAAGCCGACACTGTCCGCTCCGGTCGACCTGACGAGATCATCGGCGGCTTCGAATGCGCTGCTGAAGAGGATCGAGAGCCAGGGCCAGCGCTCGCGGCACAGCCTGACCAGCTCTGCGGGACCGGACTCCGTCAGAACGCTGTCCATGACCAGAGCCTCGAACCGCTCGTGCTCCATGATCACCGCAGCCTCATCCAGGGAGGCCGCCGTCGCTACCCTGAAACCGTAGTGCTCCAGTATCTCCCTGGCCGTCTCCCTTACGATCTCGTCCTTCTCCGCGACGAGCACGGCGATTCCTTCACCGCTCGTCCTCCTGGCTGTCCGGGAGTCACGGTCGTCCCGAGGCCTCTCGGTGGCCGGCATGAGAACGCGGACCACTGAGCCCCTCCAGCCGCTCGTGGACGTCATGCAACCCTGAAGGCTGCGAACCAGTCCCGCTACGGCTCCCGGCTCGCCCGGAGGCCTTGATCCCCTGAGAGGCCCGTGGCCTCCCTCACGCTCGGCGGTGTCGGACACGGACAGGGAAACGCAGTGCACTCGGTGCAGGGCTCTGCAGGCACTGGAGAAGCGGATATCCGAAGCAGGCTCGGCCACGTCCTCCAGAGAGACGGTTATCTGCCCGGCGCCCTCCATGTTCTTGCAGGAGTCCAGCACGAGGGTGAAGAGCATCTGCCGTAGCACGACCTTGTCGGCGAGTACCGGAGGAAGACCGGAGCCCAGCGCCAGATCCAGCGAGACATTGTCGGGTACTACGGATCTGAGAGTCTCGGTGATCTCCTCGATCTCCTGGCAGAGGTCCAGCGGCCTGTTGGACTGCCGGGTGTGGTCGGCGAGAGAAAGCAGCTCGTCCGAGATGACCGAGGCTCTCTCCGAGGCGTTGAGGATGGCCCTGTAGCGCTGCCTGTCACTGCTCTCCGGGCCCTCGTGGAGCGCCTCCCCCAGGGAGGCGGCACCCACGACGCCCGAGAGCAGGTTGTTGAGATCGCTCGCCAGGCTCCTGGCGATCGTCCGGAAGACCTGGGCGTTGCTCGCCTCCAGCCTCTTCTGCTCGAGATCCTCGCGCTCACGTCTGGCCTCCATCACCTCCGTCCTGTCCATCATGCTGACGAGGCATCCCGTGCTGCCCGACGAGAGGTCCAGGGGATCCATGGAGAGAGCGATCAGCTTCTCCTCGCCGGAGCCGTGCAGAACGCTCAGCTCGAGGCTGCAGTGCTCTCCGGACTCCACCCCGGCCCGGATCCTGCCCCTGTCCCCCGCGCCGAAACAGGCCAGCGACCACAGCGGATCCCCCTCCATGTCGTCGAGCATCGTGTCCAGCAGGGATTCAGCCGGAGAGCTCGCCCGGCGGACAGCCCCCTCGCCGTCCAGGACGACCAGGGAGACCATGGTCGAGGACTCCAGCAGGCTCTCGATCTGCTCGGGCAAGGAGCTCTTGCCTCCATCCCGATGCTCATCGGGATCAAGCGGGGCGGCACGGGCAACGGAGTCGGGAGCGGGACCCGGTCTCCTCCCGAGCCGTGAGAGCCGGACGAGAAGCAGGCAGGCGCCTGCGGCAACCAGGCTGCCCGCGGCCGCGACAGGCAATGCCGATGGTCCGCTTGCGGCCAGCCTTTTCGACGGCCCCGAGGCGTCCAGAGCGATCACCGCGGACAGATCCCATTCACCGGAGGTGGGCATGTCGAAAGGGTGGCTGCTCGCCACGACGGAGCCGACAGTCAAGCCCTGGCGACGCCCGTCCGGGTCCGGGAGGGAAGCGGACGAGGCCATAGCCTCGATCCAGGCGCTCTGTCCTGGCCCGTCCGCTTCCGACAGCCCGGAGTGCCGGGCGGAAAGCAGAGCGAAAACCGTGTCCGGCTCTGAGCCGACGACGAGCACTCCCGCCCCGACCAGGCCCAGCGACTCGACTGCCGACAGCAGCTCGGCGGCCAGATGCGGCTCCGTGGCCGCATGCCCGTCGGCGAGCATGGCGGGAATCGCCTGCGCCGCGATGGAGCTTCGCTCGAGCATGAGCGCGAGCGTCCTCGAGCAGCATTCGGCCCTCAGGAGCAGGGCATCGTCGAGACAGGATGCGAGCCTGCTCGAGTCGAGGAGATGGACGAGGATCGGGAGCAGCGCGACCAGGACGCAGAGAGCCACCATCGAGAGAGGGAGTGCTCGCCCCTCTCCCGCCCGTCCTGACTGCGGCCCTGCCGCGGGGCCCCGCTCCGGTCCAGTGCTCATCTCACCAAGCATACAACACCAGGAGAGTGCGGGCACCCGGCGGCGCCAGGGGTGGCCTCCGTCTCATTTGACACATAGATGGTGCCAGCGGTATTTAATAGTGGCCAACGGACTGGACACGCCCCTGAGCAGTCTGGAAAGGCGACCGGTGATGGCTGACCTCCTGCAGGAGATGCGGAACGTCCTGATCGAGGCTGGAAGAAGCGTCAGGACCGCCAACAGCTACCTCTCCCACATCCGAAGGCTCACCAGGACCTTCGGTGACTCGGTGACCGGTCTTACCCACGCGCAGCTCGAGAGCTACTTCAACGCTCTCCTGGAAGAGCGCAAGTCGCTCTCATACATAAACCAGGCCCAGAGCGCAATAAGGTTCCTCTACACCGAGGTCCTCAAGAAGGCGGACCCGCTGCCCGAATCCGGGCTGCCCTCCAGGGGGCTCCCGCTTCACGGCGTCTTCACCCGCGAGGAGATCTCCTCGATCATCGGGAACACGGAGGACATCAGGTACCGGCTGGCTCTCATGCTCGTCTACTCGTCCGGCCTTCGGGTGGGAGAGGCGGCCTGCCTTCTGCTCGCAGGAATCGACAGGAAGGCAATGGTGATCCACGTCAACAGCCGTGGCGGCAGCCATGTGAGGGACACGATACTGGCCAGGAGCGCGGAGAGCACTCTCGACCAGTACCTCCGGACGAGGAGCGCCGAGTCTCCCTTCCTCTTCCCGGGCAGGGGCAGGAAGTCCTGCATATCGGCACGCACGATACAGAGAGCATTCTCCGAGTCGCTGGCAGCCGCCGGGGTAGACAGGCATGCCACCCTCGGCTGGCTCAGGCACAGCTTCGCGGTCCATCTTCTCGAGGACGGAGTGGACAGGAAGCTCCTCCAGCGCCTGCTCGGAGTGAGCACGCCGTCCATGATGACACCCTACGTGAAACTGGCTGTTGGCAGGGGCCCGCTGAGGATCATGAGCCCCATGGACAGGTTCATGACGAGATAGGCTCGAGGCGCCCGTCGCTCCCGCCGGAGGACCGTTGTTCCGGGAACGGGTGCGATCAGTACCGGTAGTGCTCGGGCTTGTACGGGCCGTCCACGTCCACGCCTATGTAGGCGGCCTGCTCCGGCCTGAGTCTCGTGAGCCTCACTCCGAGCTTCTCCAGGTGCAGCCTGGCCACTTCCTCGTCCAACCTCTTCGGGAGTCTGTACACGCCTATCCCGGGGCGCTCCGTAGCGAGAGCGATCTGGGCAAGGCACTGGTTCGTGAAGGAGCTGGACATGATGAAGCTGGGGTGCCCGGTCGCGCAACCCAGGTTGACCAGCCTTCCCTCCGCCAGGAGAAAGATGGAGTGGCCGTCGGGGAAGCTGTACCTGTGAACCTGGGGCTTTATCTCGGTCTTCACGACCCCGGGCAGGGACTCGAGCCCGTCCACATCGATCTCGTGATCGAAGTGCCCGATGTTGCAGACGATCGCCTGGTCCTTCATGGCTGCCATGTGGCCGCAGGTTATCACCGAGAGGTTGCCCGTGGCAGTGACGAAGATGTCCCCTTCGGGCAGCGCCTCCTCGACCGTGGAAACCTCGTAGCCCTCCATGGCGGCCTGCAGGGCGCAGATCGGGTCTATCTCGGTCACTATGACCCTCGCGCCGAAGCCTCGCATGCTCTGACAGCAGCCCTTGCCAACATCGCCGTAGCCGCAGACAACAACCACCTTGCCGGCCACCATGACGTCCGTGGCTCTCTTTATCCCGTCCGCGAGCGACTCACGACATCCGTAAAGGTTGTCGAACTTGCTCTTGGTCACGGAGTCGTTCACGTTGTAGGCCGGGAACAGGAGCCGACCGGATTCCAGGCGCTGGTAGAGCCTGTTGACTCCCGTGGTCGTCTCCTCGGAGACGCCGATGATACCGGCTGCCACCCTGCTCCAGAAACCCTTCTCCCCATTCTCGATGCCTTGCCTGAGGTTCCTCAGGAGCTCCATCTCGTCCCTGGAGCACGACGGTAGCTCGGGAAGAGCCCCCTCCCGCTCGTAGTGCTCCTCCATGTCGTAGCCGGCGTGTACCATGAGGGCGGCATCGCCCCCATCGTCCACTATCAGGTCGGGACCAGTGCCCCCGGGGAAGGTCAGCGCCTGTCTGGTGCACCACCAGTACTCCCGGAGGCTCTCACCCTTCCAGGCGAAGACCGGCACCCCGGCCCGCACCATGGCCGCGGCGGCATGGTCCTGGGTCGAGAAGATGTTGCAGCTTGCCCACCTGACGTCTGCGCCCAGATGCCTGAGAGTCTCTATGAGAACGGATGTCTCGACCGTCATGTGCAGGGACCCGGTGATCCTGAGTCCCTGCAGCGGCTTCTCGGGGCCATGCTTCTCGCGGATGGCCAGAAGGCCAGGCATCTCCCTCTCGGCTATCTCGATCTCACGGCGACCCAGCTCGGCCAGAGATAGATCGGCTACCCTGTGATCAGGCTCCCGATCCCGCTTTCCTGTCTCCATCCCGGACAAGTCGGTCCTCCTTTCCTCCCTTGCGAGAGCTTACCAGAAGCACCGCGCCTGAGGCTACGGCGATGCTGTTGATGTCCACGAATCCCGAGGATCCGAGCCAGCCCTCGAGCTGGGCCGGCTCGAACCCGGGCCAGAGGTCTCCCTGGGTCTCCCTGTAGGCGACGTTGCCGTGGGCCGTCAGCTCCGCGACCACCAGCCTTCCAGCCGGCCCGAGCACCCGCCAGGCCTCCCGCAGGGCCCTGATCGGCTCGGGGACGTGGTGCAGGACCATGTGCGCCACGACGGCGTCGACGGACCCATCGGCCATGGGCAGGTGCTCGACCCGCCCGAGCCTGAGATCGGCCCTGCCTGCCAGATCCTCCAAGGCAACCAGTTGCCTGGCCCGGGAGAGCATGCCTTCGGACTGGTCCACCCCTATGAGCCTGCGTGATGTGTGCGCGAGCTCGAGGAGGAGCCTTCCGGCTCCACACCCGAGCTCCGCCACGGTACCGTCGACCGGAAGCATGGCGAGCATCTCGTCGAGATAGCCGGCCGGGTCGGGAAGCAGGCCGGAGATGTCGGGCTGCTCGACCGCGCTTCGATCGAAGAACTCCCTGGATCTGGCGCTCCTGCGTTCGTGGCACAGCGACAGAGCCGCCATGTCCGAAGACAGGCAGGGTATCCTCTCCGCCCATCGGCTGACGAGCTCGGAAAGCTCCACGGCGAAAGGCTCCGAGCGATCCAGCTCGTAGTAGACCCATCCCGATCTGCCTCGCCTCTCCACGAGGCCCGCATCCAGCAGCTTCCTCAGGTGATGGCTGACATTGGACTGGCGGAGTCCGAGAACGCGGCATATCTCGCTCACGTTGAGGGGACCCCTGGACAGCACGCAGAACATCCTCAGGCGGTTCCTGTCGCCCAGAACGCTGAAGGCGTTGTCCGTCGCCGACCTCCGATCGGTGAGAGCATGGGGCTCATTCGTGATATTACTATATGTTCATGTATTCAGAGAGGCAAGCCCCTCAGTCCGCCTCAGAAGATGGGCGTCCTCGCCGTCAGGTAGACCCTGGCTCCCCGGAACCCTGCCCTGAAAGGAACCCCGACGCAGGCATCGATGTCCAGAGGCGCAACCGGGCTCCTCAGCCCGATTCCCGCGGACGCTCTGAAGATGCCCTCCGCGCCCCCGTCGTCCATCACGGCAAGATCGCAGAAGGCATAAGCCCTGGTCCTGGTCTCGCCCAGGGAGACCTCAGGACGCAGCAGAGCGTACCTGCCGACTCTGAAGGCGTTCTCGGGATACCCGCGCAGGCTCGACTGCCCTCCAACGCTCTCGAGACGGCCCTCCAGCCAGTCTCCCTCGACCACTCCGGCGCAGCGCAGGTCCGCCCCGAGACCCAGGGCGCCCTCGAACCAGCCCGCAGCCGCCACAAGATCGGCACTGGCCAGAACGCCTGCCGAGTCCGAGCCCGACGACCCCCTGCCTGCCCTTCCCTCCAGGGCAACGAGGATGCCCGTCATGCCCTGCCGGACTGGCTCGCGGCCATCGTATCCCCCACCTATCAGACCGTAGTCCCACGACTCGTCAGGACCTTCGGGCGGGTAGCCCCGCCATGCGCCGGCTCCCGTCCAGACCGACAACCCCCGGGAGAGCTCCCATATGCCGATCAGCTCGAGCTGCCTGTTTACCCAGGCGCTCTCCGGGACCTCCTGAGAAGCGCGGATCTCGGCCGACAGGGGAACTCCCAGGATCCAGGGCTCCCGGTAGCGCGCCGATGCGTCCACTCCGCCCCAGTCAACTCTGGCGACCCATATCTCCAGCTCCCTGCCCGTTCCGAGGAGGTTCACCACATCGAGAGCCCCCGAGCCGTCCCACGACGACCCCAGACCGGCGGACGATGCGCCGAAGGAAGCGTTGAAGTACCCGGCGGGGCCTTCGAAGACCTCCTGCGTGAGCACCATGTCGCCGCG
>JAFGKQ010000306.1 GCA_016928495.1 Candidatus Fermentibacterales bacterium | reverse complement strand
GCGAGCAGCAGCTCGACAGGCTCTGTCCTCACTCCGCTCCTGCCGCTCGAAAGCGATGCCGCGCGCAGGAACATCATGACTCTCACTACCCTGTGCGGAAGCGGGGGTCCGGACCCGCAGGCGTGGCTGAACAGCAGGTTGCGCTGCAGGGCCTCGACCTGATCGTTCGAGACCCTTGTTCCGGCCAGCCTTCCGAAGCCGGTGCTGACCCCGTATATGGGGCGGCCTTCGCGAATTCTTCCCTCGAGCGCCGCCCTTCCCTTCGAGATGGCGGACCTCGCCCTCTCCGAGAGACGCGCAGCAGCCCCCCTGGAGACGGCGGCGACCTGCTCCAGAGATGTGCTCTCGTGCTCGATCGTTACCATGTCCTCCAACTGCGTCCTCCATGCTGCCTCCAGCCCGGGCATGGCCCGTTCCGGAGAACCGACCGGCCTAATCTAGGCCCTCGGGAGGCCGTCCGTGAGTCCCGGGAAAGGCGCCCCGGCGCACCGGTGCCGATGCGCCAAAGTGACCGACTGCCGGGAGGGGCGCTCTGCAGTGTCGAGCCCCCGGAAGAGCCCTTTGGAAGTAAGTGACAGTTATCGAATCATTTACGAGCTGGATGTCAGCCTTGAGGAGAATGGCATGACACTTGCTTTTCCATAGTGGCAGGCGCAGAGATGCCGCGCCCGGCCGGCCGGGCAGGCGCGATGGAATCAGATGCCAGAACGTACGGTGCACAATGAAAGGAGTGCAACATGTCGGATCCGAAGGTGCGCCCTCTCTTCGACAGGCTTCTCGTGAAGCGCATGGAGCCGAGGGAGGTCGTAAAGGGTGGCATCGTGCTTCCCGACACGGCCAAGGAGAAGCCCCTGGAGGGAAAGGTCGTCTCTGTTGGTCCCGGCAAGCGCAACGAGGATGGTGAGTTCATCAAGCCGGTGGTCAAGCCGGGCGAGAAGGTTCTCATAGGCAAGTACTCCGGAACCGAGGTCGTCATAGACGACGATGAGTACGTCATCATACGCGAGGACGACGTGCTCGCCATTCTCGAATAGGAACCAGGGAGGCATTCACGATGGCCGCAAAGCAGCTGAAGTACGACCAGGAGGCCAGGCAGGCCATTCTGAACGGCGTGGAGAAGCTCTCCAGAGCGGTGAAGGTGACGCTGGGCCCGAAGGGCAGAAACGTAATCCTGGAGAAGAAGTGGGGGTCCCCCACAATCACCAAGGACGGCGTGACCGTCGCCAAGGAGATCGAGTTCGAGGACAAGTTCGAGAACTCCGCCGCGCAGATGCTGCGCGAGGTGGCAAGCAAGACCAGCGATGTGGCCGGCGATGGCACGACGACAGCGACCCTCCTGGCCGAGTGCATCTACCGTGAGGGGCTCAGGAACGTCACTGCCGGAGCCAATCCCATGGCTCTCAAGCGCGGCATCGACAAGGCT
Source organism: Candidatus Fermentibacterales bacterium (assembly GCA_016928495.1). Taxonomy (GTDB): domain Bacteria; phylum Fermentibacterota; class Fermentibacteria; order Fermentibacterales; family JAFGKQ01; genus JAFGKQ01. Next base: position 12,988 of record JAFGKQ010000306.1, on the reverse strand, counting down.
GTCGCCACGGTCGTGGAGGGGCTCAAGTCCCTCTCGCACGAGATCACCGGAGCGGAGGAGATAACACAGGTAGCCTCCATCTCTGCCAACAACGACAGCGAGATCGGCAGGATCATAGCCGACGCCATGGACAAGGTCGGCAAGGACGGCACCATATCCGTCGAGGAAGCGAAGTCCATGGAGACCACGCTGGACGTGGTGGAGGGCATGCAGTTCGATCGCGGATACCTCTCGCCCTACTTCGTGACCGACGCGGAGGCCATGGAGTGCGTCCTGGAGGACGCCTACATCCTGATCCACGAGAAGAAGATCAGCAACGTCAAGGACCTGCTGCCGCTGCTCGAGAAGGTCGCCCAGCAGGGTCGTCCGCTCCTGATCATAGCAGAGGACGTCGAGGGGGAGGCACTCGCCACCCTCGTCGTGAACAAGGTCCGAGGCATGTTGCAGGTAGCCGCGGTGAAGGCCCCGGGATATGGGGACCGCAGGAAGGCAATGCTCGGTGACATAGCCGTTCTCACCGGCGGCAAGTCGATCACGGAGGATCTCGGGATAAAGCTCGAGAACGTGACCATGAGCGATCTGGGCAAGGCCAAGCGCATCACCATCGACAAGGACGACACTACGATGGTCGAGGGCGCCGGCACGACGGAAGCCATCAAGGGCAGAGTCGCGCAGATAAGGAAGCAGATCGAGGACACCACCTCCGACTACGACCGCGAGAAGCTCCAGGAAAGGCTCGCGAAGCTCGCCGGAGGCGTAGCCAGAATCAACGTCGGCGCCGCGACCGAGACCGAGATGAAGGAGAAGAAGGCCCGCGTCGAAGATGCTCTCCACGCCACGAGGGCGGCAGTCGAGGAGGGCATCGTCCCCGGCGGCGGTGTAGCACTGCTGCGCTGCATGTCGGCACTGCAGAAGCTGGAGCTGACGGGCGACGAGCTGATCGGCGTCGATATCGTCCGCAGAAGCCTCACCGAGCCGCTCAAGCAGCTCGCGGAGAACGCCGGCAAGGAAGGCGCAGTAGTCGTTGAGAAGGTCAAGGGACTCGACACCAACACCGGCTACGACGTCGCTGCTGACGACTACGTGGACATGTTCAAGGCAGGCATAGTGGATCCCACGATGGTGACCCGCACCGCGCTCCAGAACGCCTCGAGCATCGCAGGACTCCTCATCACGACCGAGTGTCTCATCACCGAGATACCGGAGAAGGAGAAGCCGATGCCCCAGGGTGGAGGCGGCATGGGAGACATGTACTAGGCCGGTACGATCCGCCGAACCTGATGAGAGGGCCGGCCCCGGCCGGCCCTCTCGCCTTTCCTGCAGCGGAACCGCTCAGCCGGTCCCGGTGAACGATCTCCTGATCATCGCCCAGAAGAACGAGAAGAGACCCGCCACCAGCGCCCCGGCGAAGAAGCCGGCTGCGAATCCCTCCGGACCCCCGAGGGCAACCCCCACAGGCACCGCCAGCACGACACCTCCGACAACGCCCCATCGAAGCGCCGTTGCACATCCCGGGCGCCGGCTGTCCCCGGCATCCCCGGCGTAGTCGACGCTCGTCGGCAGCTCGGGCCTCATCTCCATGATGATCCTGCCGATCTCGAGGGCGGCGCCCCGGTTGTCGCCCAGGCGGGGCATGGGCCTGAACAGGATATGGAATGGCGGCTCCCCCACCTTCTTGAGAACAAGGCTGGTCGTGAACGCGCTCATCGCAGCGAGCTGGAGGTTGAGCTTCGCCCATCCCGGTATCGTGGAGTCCCCCTTGCGGGTCTCCACCGCTTCGAGGCTGCCGTAGGGCATGGACTGAACCTCCCTTGTCCTCAGGCCGATGCTGACGAACTCGAGGAGCAGCCTCTGGCTCGTCGCGGCTGTGAGCACGTTCTTCATGCCCAGCGTGCCCCAGCCCCAGGCCAGCAACCTCTCGCCGGCGCCGAGGTGAGCCGCCAGCCTCTGCTCGATGGTGTCTCTGTCGAACCTGGCTTTCATCCGGACCTTCCTTCGTCATCTCTCCGTGGAGACACGGTTCCTGCGAAGCCGGACCGCCGAGCATAATAACCCCCCTCGGGGCGGTTGGGCCCCTCACCACGCCGAAAGGAGCCTCGGTTGCCTTCTGCTGCCTTCACGCCACGCCACTTGCAGCTGGCCATCCTGGCCGCGCTGGCCCTGGCCGGTTGCTCGGGCAGGGCATGGGAACAGAGCTCGGTCCTGATGACCACCTCCATCGACACGGTGTCCTCCGGTGTCTGGGGCAACCCCGTGACCATCACCGGTCAGCCCGAGACGGGCGACGCCTGGCAGTACTACACGGGAAGCTGGTCCCCCATCCTCATGGGTGGGACCAACCAGCCCCAGGGCCTTCCCTTCATCATCGAGGGCGAGCTGCTCGCCCTCCAGAGCGAGACCTGGGGAACGATCAAGGCTCTCTTCGAGTAGGACCGTTATCCAGTTGCACGAAGAGGGGCGCACCGGGCATCCGGTGCGCCCCTTTCGATACTCCGGCCCGAGCGCGCTCGGGCTCTACTCGGGCGGCAGGAGCCTTATCGGCACGGTTACCGGCAGGTTCTCCGTCTGGCCCTCGGCAGCTCCGAAGTTGAGGGCCTGAGTAGCTGACTGGACCGTCGCCACCAGTCCCTGGAGCTCGGAGGGCGCGGACACCGAGACGCCCACGACCGAGCCTCCGGGGGTGATCGAGAAGTTGACCGTTATCGTGCCTCCCGCGGTGGGATTGCTCCTGAGGAGGCTCTCGTAGGCGGTCTGGACCCTCATCTTGAGAATGCCCAGACGCGCTCTGATGTCGGACATGTTGCGGAAGCCGAGATCGATCGCCTGCCCCGTCGCGGAGGCCGAGACCGTGACGGAAGCTGCCCTGTGGGTAGCGGCCACCTGGTCTGCGGAGACGGTCTCCGCAGCCTCTATGCCGCCTCCTGTGCCGACCAGCCCTGTGATCCCGCCCGATCCTCCGCCGCCACCGCCGGACCCTTCCATCAGACCGTCCCCGGAGACTCCCGAGTGAAGCCCCAGCCCGGACGAGGCAGCGCTCTGCAGATCGGACATGAAGCCGGGTCCACCGCCGGCTGCTCCAGTTCCGTAGGCGGCGAAGCCGATGTCCTGGAGCACGCCCGCAGCCGTCTGCTGACCGGCAGCGACCCCGGCAGGACCGGATCCCTGGCCTCCGCCAGGCCCTCCGCCGCCGGTGCCTATGCCGCTGACGGTCTCCGCGTCGGGAAGGTCGCCGATGATCTCCTCCCCGACGCCCTCGACGGCCTGGGGAACCTGCGCCAGGCTGGCGACCCTGGCGCTGGGAGCACGCCTCAGCATCTGGGTTATGGTCTCCTCGGGAACCACGATCAGGCGGTCGCAAACGGCCCCCAGAGTAACGGCGATGGCGATTCCGGCGCCTATGATCATCTGGAACCTGGAAGCCTCCCTTATGGGGCCCTTGCAGACCAGCGCGTCATGGGGCCGTGCGGCGAACCTGGACCAGTCGTACTCGGGTGGAACGTACTTCTCCCTCGGGATCTCAGCCGGCGGCGCTGGAGCAGCCTGCTTCCCGGGAACCGCCCTGGGAGGCTCCACGAAGCCGAAGGATATCTCCTTGCCTCCGACCACGAACACGCCCGAGACGTTCTTGTCGAACTCCCATACGAAAGGCTCTCCAGGCGAGGACTGCGTCAGGAGGTTCCTCTCGATGAGGGTCTGGAAAGAGAGGATCTTGCCCTTCACCATGATGCCGCCGTCGATCTCGGGCAGCAGGCTCAGTCTGTACTTGCCGTCGGCAGGCTCAAGCAGAGTGTGGATCCTGGGAAGTCCCGCGCCCCTGACGTGGACGGTGTTGTAGTCGGCCTCCCCTATTGTGGCTATGCCCGCATTGGGGATGATCTCCTTCTCCTCGTTCCCGACGGTCACGATGAGCCGGAGAACGCGCTCGTCCGCCGGGCCCGCCTCCTCCTGCCCGGCTGCCACGGGCTCGGGAGCCGCGACCGGCTCCTTCCTGGGCGGCGGCGGAGGCTGTATGTAGCCGAAATGGACGGCGTAGGGGCCTATCTGGACCTGCCCCTGATCGCCGTACTTGAAGCTCCAGAGAAAGACCCCGTTCTCCATCCTGAAAACGCCGAGATCCCGGAGGTCGCTGAAGACCAGGGTGGTGCCGTCGGGCGACGAGATCCTGGCGTCCATGCTCTCGGTCAGGCGCAGGACGTAGGTGCCCCTTGTCGGCCCCGGGGAGATGAGCACCATGCTCCCGGGCACGCTCGGGCCTTCCACGATGATGTTGTTGTTGTAGTCGCTGCCGAGCCTGACCGGCTCCCGCCCCGGGATGAGCTTGTTGACGACCTTGCCGTCGCGGGTCACCGCGATGGCGAGGATCTTCCCCTCTTCCGGGCCCGCTCTGCTCATTCCTGCTCCTCGCCCTCGATCTTGATCACGGCGATGTTCTGCGTCTCGTATCCGGCCTCGGAGCAGCTTGCCATCACCCTCTGCAGCAGGATCGCCGGGATCGCCTCGTCACCCTGGATGTTCACCACTCTGTCCTCCTCGCCCAGTGTACCCTTCAGGCGTGCGGTGTATTCCAGGTGATCCCTCAGACGGGCGGTCAGAAGCGGGATGGAGTTGCCGGTGGAGAGGAGATCCTCGTCCACCTGAACCACCGGATCGCCGTCCACGACGATCACGGAGTTGTTGACGTCTATCTGAAGGCGCATCTCGATGCGCTGCTCGGCATGGGAATGGGGCAGCGCCAGCGCCTGGCTCACGGTCACTATGGCGCCCTCGGCGCTGTAGCTCTTCAGCAGGAAGACCACCAGGATCGTGAACATGTCGATCATCGAGGTGAGGTTGAGCTCGACCTTCCTGTCCAGGCCTCGCAGAAGGGCCCTCGACTTGTTGTAGCCGAGAAACAGGGGGACATGCCTCTTGCTGGGAGCAGCCATTCTGTGCCTCAGCCTCCCCTCGGAAGGCCGCCCAGGGCGGACGCGAAGGCCTCCGGGGGAGCGACCTGAAGGCCCGGCTGATCCAGCCCGATCTCCCGGCAGACGTCCACCACCTCGACGAAGTTGTCCAGGCGGACCCTGGGCTCCGTGAGGATGGTGACCTTCCTGAACTCGATCATGGGATAGGCCTCGGAGAGCACCTCGTGGGCCTCCTGGAGCTTGATGCGCAGGGAATCCATGTCATACCTCGTGATCGAGCGGCCCGTCTCCTGGTCGAGGACCTGGAAGCTGTAGCAGACATGGACCGTTGCCGCCGTGGTGCCGAGGAACATCTCCCGCTCCGTCACGATGACCTTGGGCTGGAGCCTGTCCTCCTCGGACCGGGCCAGGTTGGCCGTAGAACCTCCCGAGCGGCTTATCCCCTCGGTCTGGGACATCGCTATCGTGGTCACCTCCAGGAAGGAGGCGCTGAGCAGCAGGAAGGGGATGATGACGCAGAACAGGTTCATAACGGGCAGCATGTCGAGGACCGTCCCGCGCTTCTTCCTGTGGCTGCGGCCTGAAGCGGCCTGAGCCATCTCAGTCTTCCTTCCTCGCCTGTGCCAGCATGTTCATGACCATGACGGAGTACCGGTCTATGTCGTCTATCAGCCTGTCTGCCTTGGAAGTGAGGAACGAGTAGGCGATGAGCTGGGGAATGGCCGACATCAGGCCGAACGCGGTCGTGTTCATCGCCTGGGAGATGCCGTTCGCGAGCAGGGTGCTCCTTGTCTCGGGGTCAGCTGCGGCAACGGCGGAGAACGCTGTGATCAGTCCGAAGATCGTGCCTAGCAGGCCGACCATCGTCGAGACGTTGGCAAGCATGGCGAGATACCCTGTCCTGGCGTTCAGCCGCGGGAGCTCCGCAAGCGCCATCTCGTCCACCGCGTTCTGGATGTCCCGGGCCGTGCCGCGGTAGTTCCGCAGCGCAGCCTCTATTACCCTGGCCAGCGGAGCGTCCTTGCTCGAGGCCGCGGCAATGGCCCCCTCGATGCTGCCCCTGCGGACCAGATCCGCAATCCTCGCCATGAAGCTCTCGGGATGGAGATTGGCTACGAAGAAGAGGAAGATGAACCGCTCGATGAATATGGCAAGGCCGGCGGTCAGGAAGAGCAGGATGGCCCACATCGCGGGACCACCCTTGCGGAAGAAGTCCGCCGCCTTCGCGAAGAAGCCTCTGCTCGCCTCGGCTTCCAGCGCGGCAGCGATGGAATCGGCCCTGGCGGCCTCCAGGGATGCTATGGAATCGGCGCGGATGGAATCCGCCCGCTGAACGGCCGCGATGGAGTCAGCCCTCAGCGAGTCGGCTCGAAGAGAGTCAGCGAGGAGGGAGTCAGCCGGGACATCACCCTCGGGCGGCTGGGCAAGGACCATTCCGGCCAGGATCGTGGCCGCCACGACAGTGAGCACGGGAAAGACTAGACGACGCATCAGGTTCCATCTCCTCTCTCAGCAGAGCGCAAGCGGGTTCTCAGTCCCCGACCAGATCGAGTATCAGATTCCCTACGAGACCGAGCCCGGCGATCACTCCGAAGGCAAGGCTCTCCTCGTCGCTCCCCGACGTATAGCCATACACGGAGAGCCCCCCGAAGGCGGCCACAGTGCCGTAGCGCAGCCACCAGGGAAGCACTATCCGCGGCTCCCCGCTCGAGAACATGGGGTCCTCTCCGAAGGCATCGGGATAGATCGGCCTCACCACGTCCTCGAGGAAGCTCCTCTCGAGCAGCACGTTGCTCAGGTTGGGAGTGCTCTTCATGATGATGAAGAGGGCCTGAGGCGTCCGCAACTCACCCCTGATCGTGATCTCCTCGAGTATGAGCCTGCCTTGCTCTATCCGGGCCTGAGCGAAGGCGATCGAGCAGAGGAGGACCGGCACCAGGGCCGCGGCGACCCGGGCCCTGAAGCCTGCGTTCGGCAGGCGGGTCATTCCGACCCCGTCCCGGAGCCGGCATCCGTGCCGAGATCGCCTGACTCAGAGGAGTCTACGCCTTCCTCTTCGACCTGTCCAGCCTCCTCGGGCGCGGGTCCGTATCCGGGCAGCCCGCCCATCTGCTGGACCGCTCCCGGCATCATCAGCTCGAGATGGTCGGCGGCCCTGATCACCCATGCGTTCATGATCCCGGCCGAGATCGCCTTCTCGACAGCCAACTGGTACACCGTGAGGGCCTTGCCCAGGTACTGCTCCATGACGGGATAGAGCTCGGCGTAGAAGGCATCCACGGCATCGGGTCCTATCGCGACCAGGTCGGCCGGCGGATCCATGAACCCGATCGAGTTGGCGAAGTCCTCGTACAGCTCGCCGGCTCTGACGCAGGCAGCCATGAACCAGGTCTCGTGCCAGTAGTTCAGGGTCTTGGTGTACCAGGATTCGGTCTCCTGCATCAGCTGGGTCTTCTGAGCGGCAGTCCCGACCGTCGCGGTCACCGACCTGTAGCTCTCGAAGGCCTGCTCACCCAGCCTGAACGCTGCCATGCCGGGGTAGTAGACCTCGCCGGCCCTGTACATGTCGTAGACCTCGATCGTGAGCCGGAACATCTCCGAGGCTTCCGTCCTCAGGCCGTGCTCGTAGAGGTACTCACCGTACTTGCCGGCTATCTCCACCATGACCTGTGCGCTGCCGGTCCGCTCAGCCACTATCCGGTCATAGACCTGCACGGCCAGGTCAGTCCGGCCTGCCTCCTCGAAGGACAGCGCGGCGTTGTAGAGCGCGCCGGACAGCTCCGGCGACTCGGGATAGAGGCTGTGGGCCTCCAGGAACATGTTGCCTGCCATCACGTAGTCAGCCGCTTCGTAGGCAAGCACAGCGGCACGAAGCAGCCCTCTCGGGGCGAGCTCGTTCTCGGGGTAGACCCTGGACAGGTCACGGAAACACCTCACGGAGTTCTCGAGGTCCCCGGCCTTCGCGTAGGTCTCGCCCGCGTCGTAGAGCGCAACGGGAGCAATCGCGGACCCGGCATGGGCCCTCGCGGACTCCTCGAACCTCGCCGCTGCGGTCAGCAGTGAGACCACGTCCTCGCTCTGGGCGAGGGACTCGGCATCCCTGTAGGCCGCGCTGGCCGCGAGAAGCTCGAAGTCCTCCCCCAGGTCCTCGCCGGTCCTGCGGGCCGCGGCCGCGGCCCGCTCGTACCAGGTCTCGGCCTCCCCGTACATCTCGTCGAGCTCGTACGCGGCAGCGATCATCCTGGCGGATCGCGCGACGTACTCGGAGCTCGGGTAGTCGTCGTAGATCATCCGGTAGTAGGTCCTGGCAGTCGCGAAATCATCGGCGTCGTAGGAGTAGCCGGCCAGATTGTAGAGGAACAGCTGGACGTTCTCGCCCTCCGGGTAGAGATCCACGTAGAGGGCGAGCGCTGCTTCGAGCTTCCCCCTCACCAGAGTGCTGTCGATTCCCTGGACGTCCGTATAAGCGCTGAAGTAGGATGCGCAGGCGTTGTTCAGCGCGTTCTCCTGGTTCTGCATGGAGGTGCTGTCCGTCGCGACGGCCATGTAGGAGTCGCCTGCCTCGACGTAGTCTCCGAGGCTGTAGTAGGCGTCACCGAGAATGAACCTGAACTCGTGCGCCTCCCTCGAGTCCGGGTACTCCTGCAGATAGGTCCCGGCCCTCTCGGCCAGCCCCCTCCAGTACTGCCTGCTCCGGCTGGGGTCCTCGTCCTTCAGGGCAACAGCCTGCTGATGGTAGTAGAGGACGGCCTGTCTGAGGGTCTGGCCGCGCAGGGAGTCGATCGCGGCGGTGGCCACTTCCTGGCCGACCAGAGAGGCCCACTCGCTGTCGTAGGAGTAGTTCTCGATGAGCTCCTCCCTGGCCTGGTTGGCCATCTCCAGATCTCCGGCGCCCTCGTAGCACAGCGCGATCCTGGCCTGGAGGTAGGGAGCCTGCCCGGCATTCGGATACCTGTCGAGCAGCGCCTCGAACGAGCCGATCGCCTCCACCCAGTAGCCCTGCTCCTGATAGAAGACGCCCATCTGCGAGAGGACCTCGTAGCCGACATCTTCGTCCCCGAACCTGTCCAGGAACCTGGTCGCGAGGCTGACCGGAGCCTGCTGCCCCTGCTCCATGAAGTCGTGAGCCATGTACTCCATCGCCTCGTTCACCATGGCTCCGCTGCGGCTCGCGACTCCCAGCTCCTCCATCCTCTGGCTGTCCCGGATGAGGTAGGCAAAGACCGCCACCGACTTCTTGTAGTCGTTCAGGAGGTAGTAGGTCCAGCCCAGCTTGTAGATCCCGAGCTGGTAGAGGTCGGGATCCGCTCCGGGGTGATCGAGGATGTTCGTGTAGTAGACCTCGGCGCTGTCGAACTCGAAGCTCTCGAAGTAGAAGTCCCCCGCGCGTATGTTGGTCTCCGCGGCGAGAGCGCTCTGGGGGTACTGCGCGAGGAGCCGCCTGTAGTTGGCAACGGCGCCGGCAGGGTCGCCCATCTTCTGGAGGCAGTAGCCCAGGGAGTAGAGGGCAACGTCCTCCACATCGCTCCCGGGGTAGTTGTCGAGCACGCGCTGGTAGAGCTCCACCGACCTTGTGTAGTCCTCCGGGACGAAGGTCTCGCCGGTGCTGGAGGCGATCATGTCCAGGTAGGCTGCCTTGTCTATGTCGTAGTAGAGCTGCGCCAGCCTGACCAGGATGTCTGCGGTGAAGCGGCTCTCGGGGAAGCTCGCCAGGTACTCCTCAAGAAGCTCGGCGCACTCGATGGCGGAAGCGTCGATCCTCTGCTGCAGAGCCGTGGTCCTCCGCTGTCTCTCGGCCTGGAGGTTGCGCACGGCGATGGAATCGTCCTGCCCCTCCGCCAGTCTTATCTGGTCCTGGTAGAGGTAGCCGAGGTAGTTCAGCGAGTCCCTCCGGAGCTCCCTCTCCATGTAGGTCGCTATCGCGATGCCGTACTGCGTCTCCTGCAGCCACTCGTGGCTCTGCGTGAGCCCGGTCTCGAACTTGGAGGCGAGGTCCTGCAGGGCCAGCCTGATCCTGTCCACCTCTTCCTCGAGATCGCCGATCTCCCGGAGCTGGGCGGCGTTGCCCGATGACGAGGCCAGCCTCTCCACCTCGTCTACGGAAATCGCGAGGGCCTCCGTCTGGTCCCTGTTCACGCTTATGAGCCTGTTCAGCTCCCTGATCATGCTCTCCGTGCTCATCTCCTCGACGGGAAGGGACATCTCCGCCTCCATGGCGGAGATGCTCACGAAGAGCTGCCTTATCGCCTCCTCCTCCCGCTCGATCATCTCGACGGCCTCGAGGTCGCCCCTGGAGTAGGCCTCGGCCTTGAGCTCGGCCAGCCCGAGCCTTATCCTCTCCAGCCGCTCCCTCTCTTCCTCGTACTGCTCCTCGGTGGAAGAGCCGCTCAGGAACAGCTCCTGCATGCCCACGGACTGCCGGTGCTCGTTCATGAGCTGCCGGTAACGGGCTATCGCCACGTCCAGGTCCTCGGCGCCCAGGGCGCAGTTCGCCATGGCCAGATCGAACTCGTTGCGCAGCTCCGTAGAGGGCACCTCCCTGAGCACGCGCTCCGCGAGGTTGTAGGCGCTCTGGTACTCCTCCTGCCTCATGAGGACCCACACCTTGCCCAGCATCCCTATGTCGTAGTAGGGACTGAAGGGCGAGATCCGGTCGTACTGGTCGAGCGCTTCCTCGAAGCTCTCTTCGTCCACCATGATCTCTGCAAGGGCTATCCTGGCCCTGTCGGCCAGGGCCGCTTCCTCCCTGTGAGTCCCGGCCCTGCTCAGGATGTTCTCGAGGGTTTCCCTGGCGGCATCGACCTGCCCCTCCTCGACGAAGGCGACTGCCGTCAGGTAGTCGGCAAGCACATCGAAGCGACCCGTCGGTGAGATGTCGCCCAGGAGGCGCCTGCACTCGGGGAACTCGCCGGTGCTGTAGTTGCTGAGGGCGGCCGTGATCAGGGCAAGGTCCATGTGCTCGAAGACGGGGTCCCTCTGCCTGAGCTCACCGAAGTAGGCTAGAGACTGCTCGAAGTCCTGTAGCTCGAAGCAGATCAGCTCCAGGCGGAAGAGAGCCTGAACGCAGAAGTCGGACTCGGGGAAGTTCTCGATGACCGCCTCGAAGGCGTCTCTGGCCCAGACGATGGACCCGCTCTCGTAGAGCTCCTCGCCGAGCCTGAACGCGCTGCTGGCGCTGGATCTTATCGCCTGTAGCTGACGCAGCTCGACGAGCTGGGTTTCCAGGCGGGCGATCCTGGATTCCTCCCTGGATATCTGCTCCTCGAGAGCTGCCAGCTCCTCCTGGGCAGCCCGTATGAGCCCGTCGAGCTCCAGGTCGTCCCCGTCGTCCCCGCTGACCGGGAACAGGAGGGCGACGGCAAGCAGAAGGGGGACAAGAAGCCTGCCCAACACGCCTCCCGTCAATCGCTCTCCAGGAGCTCCATCAGTCTCTGCAGCTCTTCCTCGGCGGCCCGCCGCCTCTCCTCCAGCTCCCTCAGCCTGGCCCTGGCCCGCTGGATCCTCTGCTGCTCACGCTCCAGCTCGAGCCTTCTCGCTCCGAAGAGGGGCCCGAAGCGGGAGTAGAGGCCGAACGAGAACTTGGAGTTCTGCATTATGTCAGCGGGGTTGTGGGTCTCGGCGGGGAAGAGAGTCTTCTCGAACTCGGCCCAGGCGATCTCCACGGTGAACAGGGGGCTCACCTCGTACCGGAGCCCGAGGTTGAAGTCCCGCCCGTCCTCCTCCAGGATGATGTCGAAGCGCTCGCCTGGCTCGTAGACAAGCGAGGCGAAGGCACCGTGCGCCAGCCTGCTTCCTATCCCCAGAGAACCGTTGTCGATGACCCCGACGAACCTGCCGAGACCTATGCCCACGCTCAGTGTGACGGGAACGCCGATCAGGTACCTGAAGTCCTTCGAGACCACTCCGTAGGCGGACCAGTTCTGCTGGTGATCGTAGGGGTAGAAGCTGCCGTCGGGCTGCTTGAAGTGCTCGATGTACTTCTCTCCCGTGATGTTCTCGAGACCCACCGCGAAGGCGGGGACCGTGACGCTCTCCCTGATCACGGACAGCTTGACGCTTCCGGAGATGCCTCCGTCGGCGAGATAGGAGACGCCTATCTGCCCGTAGTCGAACAGACCGATGTCGATGTGGCCGGTAAGGGCGAACTCGCTGTCACTGCCGCCGCTGGTGTCCGCGACCGTGTAGGCGGCTGCGGAGAGTTCCATCTCAACTTCCGTGTGCCTGAGGATGTAGGCATCGGGCGAGTCGAGGACGCCGGAGCGCGCGAAGGGGAGGGACCCGGCACGGGTCCCGGCCGCGGAGAAGAGCCCAGTGGTGACAGCGAGCAGTGTGGAGGATACAAATGTTCGCATGCTCACAGCTCCTTCGGTAGCGGCCCGGTGAGCTCGAAACCCATGTAGCCCGTTCCGCCGTCAGCACTACACGGCGGTTGCATGGACTATTCCCGCGGCCGGAGTCTCAGTCAACCATGAATGTCGTTCTCAACGGCTCCTGCGGTTGACTTCGGAGAACCCGTCGGCGTAGTATCAAATCCGTCAACGCTTCGGAGGTTCCCCCTTGGTTCTGCTGCTCTGCTCGGCACTAGACCTCGTGCCGGTCTCATCGCTCGCAGCCTCGATCTGGGAGGTTCAGGCCCAGGGCAGTCCGCGCGGCGCCCCCCTGCTCTCCTCCAACGGCATGGGAACGATGGACGTCTTTGTCCCCCTAGGCGAGAGCGGTCTCGGGGGCTGGGACTCCTCCGGCGATCCCCTTCCGGGCTTCCCGCTCGCCTCGGCTCCCGGAGTCGTGCAGCGACCCGCGAGCGTGTACCTTCCCTACTGCGGGATGCACGCCGTGGTTTTCGCCGACAACGGCGGCTCGGTCCACGCGGTGGACAGGTACGGCGGCGAGGCGCCGGGCTGGCCCGTGTCCGCCGGCGCGGGCATCATCACCGGGGTGACGTCGGCCGACCTGGATTCCGACGGCGAGCCTGAGATCTGCTTCGGCACCAACGACGGCAGACTGCACGTCTACTCGATGGAGGGCTGTCCGGAGGAAGGCTGGCCGGTGGATGCGGGATCCCAGTTGCTCTTCCAGCCCGCCCT
>JAFGKQ010000305.1 GCA_016928495.1 Candidatus Fermentibacterales bacterium | reverse complement strand
TGGGGGGAGCTGCCGGGTCCCCCTCCACGATACGAGCTGGCGAGGGTCCGGGGCCCGGGGAAGCTCTGGCCTCTGCGGCTCGCGATGCGGCTGCGATCCCTGGACCTGTCCGGCTACGACTCGATCATCCTCAACGACATCGGGGCGTGCTTCGTCTTCGGCAGCTTCTTCGGAGGGTCCATTCACGTGCGCAGGGCCATCGTGTTCCTCCACGGAGGAGAGCCGGTCGAGGTGTTCCTCGCTCCTCACGGATACCTGCGCCTGACGCGGTTTGCCCGGAGGTATGCGAGGCTGCTCTCCGGCTCGAAGGCGGTGGTCGCGGTGAGCGACTACATGAAGGACTACTTCCTCAGACATAGTCCTTCGGGGCTCGACGCAGCGAAGATCAGCGTCATCTACTCCGGCATCGATCAGGAGCTGTTCCGGCCCGTCGAATCAGGACTGCGGGGCGAACTGGGAATAGAGGAAGGCGCCAGCCTGCTGCTGTCCACGGGGAGGATCACCGAGGAGAAGGGCTTCCCCGGGATGCTCTCGGTGTTCGAGGAGCTGGTAGCCGGAGACGCCGGGTATGCCTGGGTCGTGGTCGGGACGGGGCCCTACGCTTGCGAGCTGCGCTCCAGGGCGGACAGGAGCGCAGTCCTGAAGGACAGGATCATCCTCCGCGGCTACGTCGAGAGGCCGGAGCTGCCGGCCTACTACAGCTCGGCGGACCTCTTCTGGCTGCTGTCGGCGAGGGAGGGGGAGTCCTTCGGGCTGGTATACGCCGAGGCTCAGTCCTGCGGCTGCCCCGCGCTGGGCCTGGCCATGCACGGCGTGAACGAGGCCATAGAGAACGGGGTAACGGGCTACCTCGTCTCCGATGAACGCGAGTGCCTCGCCTTGCTGCGACAGCATGCCTACTCCGGGCTCGATCGCAGGGACATAGCTTCCAGGGCCTCCCGCTGGGGGACCGAAAGCAGCCTCGAGCGGCTCGAGGGACTGCTCTGACATGCGGGGGCCGTTCAGGAGGATGCCGTGCTGAAGCTTCTCTACGTATCCAGCACTCTGCGCTCTTCCGGCCCCGTCAGCCAGCTCCTGGGGCTGATACGGAATCTCGATCGGGACGCTTTCGAGCCATACCTCGTCACTCTCTCTCCCGAGCCGGAGCGGAGCCGGTGGGAGGACTTCGCTTCCGAGGGCGTACGGCTTCACAGCCTGGGCCTCTCGCGGCTCGGTGGGGCACTGTTCGCACGTCGCAGGCTCCGGGGCCTTCTCGAGGCAATCGGGCCCGACCTGGTGCACAGCCATGGCCTGCGCCCCGACGCGATCGTCTCCCGTCTGTCTCCCGGGGTCCCCTGGTTCCTTACGGCGCACAACTATCCGCTCCAGGACTTTCCCATGAGGTTCGGGAGAGTCAGGGGGATGCTCATGGCCAGGTGCCATCTGTCAGTCATGAGGAAATGCCGCAACGTGATCGCCTGCTCCAGGACGGTGGCCAGGCTCCTCGAGGAGAGCGGGATCGAAGCGACTCCCGTTCAGAACGGCGTCGACGCCTGCGTGGGAGATCCAGCCGGGGCTCCCGGTGTCGCCGACCTGGAACGACCCGTCTTCGTCTCCGTGGGCAACCTGATCCCGCGCAAGAACACCTGTTTCCTGGTGGGAGCCTTCGAGAGCTACGCGAAGCGGGGGTCCGGGAGTCTCCTCGTCCTGGGCGACGGCCCGCTGATGACCGCGCTGCGGAGCCGGGGAAGCTCCCGGGTCAGGCTAGAGGGCAACGTCGGCAACGTGCCGGACTACCTGGCCGCCTCGGACTGCTTCGTCTCGGCATCCCTGTCCGAGGGCCTTCCGGTGGCTGCGCTGGAATCCCTGGCTGCCGGGTTGCCACTGCTCCTGTCCGACATTCCATCGCACCGCGAGATCAGTGACGATTGCGGGGAGGCCTGCAGGCTGTTTCCTCTGGAGGGGGGAGAGCAGGCCCTCGCGGAAGCCCTCCAGGCTGCCGCGGGTGAAGGCTGGCTGGGAGAACCTCGCAGAGCCGAAGCTCTCAGGGTGTCGGAGCAGGTGTTCTCGGCGAGCGTCATGTCGGCCAGATACCAGGAAGCCTACATGAGAGCTGTCGAGGGCGGTAGGGCCGGATAGCGCGAGTCAGCGGCGCGGTTTCTCCCCGATGATGGTCAGACCCCGCGCCCAGGCGAACCCGACCTCCTCGATTCTCCTTCTCAGCTCTCTGCCCCGGTTCCTCAGCCTCTCGTACTCGGGGTTGCCCGCGATCTTCCCGGTATAGCCGTCTATGGTGTCCTTGAGGAACCTGATCGTGTCCTCGTCCACTTCCTGGCCCTGGTTTCCGCCATCTTCGAAGACCTCGACGCCGTCGAGTCCCAGACCGGCGATCAGAGAGAGCATCTCGTGCCTTGTGAAGGTCTCGTCGTGAGAGATGCCGGCAAGCCTGTCTATCTCGGCCCACCAGTGGTGGAGAAGCACGTGGCTCTGCTGCTTCTCGCTCTGCGAGTCGCTAGTCATCTCGCAGACCAGAAGCAGTCCCCCGGGACGGAGCACCCTGACCATCTCCGCGAGAGCCTGGGGCGGGCTGCAGAGATGATGTACCGAGTTGACGATCGTCACGAGATCGAAGATGCCCGACCGGAAGCCCAGCCTGGTGGCACACATGCCGATCAGGTCGACGCTCTCGTGTGGGTATGTTCTTGCCGTATCACAGAGGGTGTCGGTGGACACGTCTATCCCGGCGACCTGCTCGATGTCCTCCAGGGCCTCGAGCAGCCAGCCGATGCATCCCCCGCGCCCGGTCGCAACATCGAGGACTCTCCTGGGTCCGAGTCGTCTGATCCTGTCGAGCGCTGCTTCCCTGCTCATCGAACCTCCATGTGTACTGAAGACGGTGCGTGCGGTAGCGGGCACCTGCGAGACCCAGCCGGGAGTATAACCGATCCCTGCCCCGGGCGTCTGTCCGGCCGTGCGGCGCGGAGGCGGGGTGGGATGCCCCCGGATCTCGGGCGGTACCTGGCCCGGGCCGCCAGGAAGAGCATATCGCTCTGCCGACGAACAACTTGAGGCGAAGGGGCTGGTCCTCGGACGCTTCTGTTGCCATATTCCGGCAACCCGGGCTGCCCGGAACCCAACCATCGCCCGGGGGTTATAGAGGCTGTTCGGCGGGAAGCCGAGAATACATATTGAGGACCTAGGGAGATCCCGCTCCCACCTCCGCAACCCACTAGCCACCTCCTGGGCGGGGTCTCCCTTCTTCATTGTCCGGTTTTTTCCCCCTTGATCTGGAGCCGTGCTGGCACATCGGATGCCGCGGGGCTATCTTTTCGGGCATCGCTAACTCCGAGAACCGGCGGCAACCAATGCGGGACGATCTGACCTCCCTACTGAAGCAGGACCTCGAGCGGCTGTCACGGGTCCTCGATCCCTCTCCGTGTGAAGCTGCCAGGCTGCTGCCCGGAGAGCGCAGGAACGTGGCCGTTCTGTTCCTGGACCTTCAGGGGTTCACTTCCCTCTCCGAGTCTCACGACCACGAGCTCATGCACCGGATAACCTCAGCCGTGATGGGAGCGCTTTCCCGGATCGTCGAGGCGCATGGGGGCTACGTTGATAAGTTCGAGGGCGACAGGATAATGGCCCTCTTCGGAGCCAGGGAGGCGCACGAGAACGACTGCGTCAGGGCGGTAAGCTGCGGCCTGAGGATGCTGCAGGCCCTGGAGGATCTCGGCGGCCACATGTCTCGCAGTGGCCTGCGGCTGCCCGCAAGGGTCGGCATAAGTTACGGCAGCGTGACGGTTGCCCCCGATCCCTCCGGGCACATCACCGCCACCGGGGACGAGGTCAACCTGGCTTCCAGAATGGAGACCTCCGCGGAGCCGGGCACTGTGATGGCCACTCTCCGTGTCAGGACGGAGTGCGGGGACCTCTTCCAGTGGCTCGACCTGGGCGACATCACGGTGAAGGGCAAGAGCGAGCCCGTATCGGCATGGCGGCCCGTCGGCCCCGGAGCCGTTCAGCGGGAGAGGTGGGAGAGGGCCTCAGCACTGGCCAGATCGCCACTGGTGGGCAGGGAGAGTGAGCTGGCCCTGATCAGCGAGGCCATTGACAGGCACCTGTCCGAGGGTCGCAGGAACAGGCGGGGCGGAGCAGCCCACCTGGTCTTCGATCTCGTGGGTGAAGCAGGGATCGGCAAGTCGAGGCTGGTTCACGAGGCCTGTTGCTCTCTCCTCGCACTTCGTCACGAGGAGGGAGGCGTACAGGTTCTCAGGGGGTCGGCCAGGTCCTTCGCGCAGCCTCCCTTCTGGCTCTGGTCGACGCTGATGAGGAGGCTCGTCGGAATCCCTGCCGCCGGGTCATCGGATGCGCGTGAGAGGCTC
>JAFGKQ010000304.1 GCA_016928495.1 Candidatus Fermentibacterales bacterium | reverse complement strand
GAGCAGCGCGATACTGATTGTTCTGCTCATCGTCCTTCCGCCGTCAGGGGTATGCCGATCGTGGCTATGATGATAAGCACTGCGGTTCTGGCCTACAACCTCGAAGCCCAACGGGCAGGCTCAGCGCCGGAGCAGCCGCGCGGCAAGCCGGACATGGCAGGCAGGGCGCATCCTCTCGATCCGGGTCAGTCGCCCGCGGAGAAGTAGTCCCGCGCGTGGGCGGGGCCGGTCCCGGTGATACGGAAGAAGATGTCGTGGAGCTGTCCGGGGGCGAGCTCTCTCACCCCGAGCACGCTGACGAGCTCTCCTCGATGCAGGATGCCGAGCCTGTCGCAATGGCGCTCGGCCACGGCCAGCGTGTGGGTGGAGAGCACCATCGCCGCGCCGGCATCGGCGGCGGCCCGGGCCATGCCGTGGAAGGTCTCGACCGCCGGCGGGTCCAGACCCACGAGAGGTTCGTCCACCACGTAGAGAGGTGGTCTCGCGAGAAAGGCCGCGGAGAGCACCACGCGCTGGGTCATGCCGTGGGAATATGCCTCCGCACGCTTGTCGAGCCATGCCTGCATGTCGAAGAGGGACTCGTGGAACGCTATCCTCTTCTCCACAGTGGGGCGCTCCATTCGGCGGAGCCTGCCCACGAAGCGCAGGAACTCCCTGCCGGTGAGGCGAGGATAGAGGGTCGGCTCGTCGGGAACGTAGGCGATGCCCGCCTTGGCGGCATCGGGGTCGGCAAGGGCGTCGATGCCGTTCACCAGCACTCTTCCGCCATCGGGGAGCACGAGGCCCGCAACGATCTTGAGGGCAGTGGTCTTGCCGGCCCCGTTGGGCCCCAGCAAGCCGAAGACCTCACCGGAGGCGACCTCCAGTGAGATGCCGGCCAGCGCCACGGTGTCCCCGTAGGTCTTGCTCACGCCCTCCAGGGCGAGGACAGCGCTCAGGACCGCCCCCTTCCACCTGCCCGGAGACCCAGAAGGGCGTCGAGGAACTCGGAGAGATCGAACTCGGCCAGATCCTCCGGGCGCTCCCCGGTGCCGATGAACCTGATCGGGATCCGGAACCTCTGAGCCACCACCACTACCGCTCCGCCCCTCGCCGTTCCGTCGAGCTTCGTGACCACCAGCCCGGAGAGCGGCAGGGCCTCCCCGAAGGCCGCGACCTGTGCCGCGGCGTTCTGCCCGACCGTGCCGTCCAGCACCAGCAGAGTCTCGA
Source organism: Candidatus Fermentibacterales bacterium (assembly GCA_016928495.1). Classification (GTDB taxonomy): domain Bacteria; phylum Fermentibacterota; class Fermentibacteria; order Fermentibacterales; family JAFGKQ01; genus JAFGKQ01. The sequence continues at coordinate 5,159 of JAFGKQ010000304.1, read as the reverse complement.
AGGGCGCACCGGACAGCGCCTTCCCGCAGACTCGGTGGATCTTGGAGAGCTGAGCCATGAGGTCCGATCTGGTCGGGAGCCTGCCCGCGGTGTCTATGAGCACGGTGTCTATGCCCCGGCTGCGTGCCCTCTCTATCGCATCGAACGCTACGGCCGCAGGATCGGAGCCGGGCAGTTGGGTCAGAGAGGCGACGCCTGTCCGTCGGGCCCACTCCTCGAGCTGCTCGCCGGCAGCGGCCCTGTAGGTGTCCGCACAGGCCAGGAGGACGCTCCTGCCGAGATCACGCTCCCTGCAGGCCAGCTTCGCTATCGTGGTGGTCTTGCCGCACCCGTTGACCCCCGTGAAGACCACTACGAAGGGCGATTCCGGCGATGGCGGCTGGAAGGGGGGCGGTTCGAGGAGGAAGGAGAGCCTGTTCATCATGACTGACTTGAGCCCGCGCAGCAGATCACCCTCGCCGAAGGCCCCGCGCAGCTCCGCCTCCTTCACGACCTCGGACGCGAACTCCCAGCCCATGTCCGAAGCCAGCAGCGCCTCCTCGGCACGGCTCAGCGACTCCTCGTCCGGCCCGCTGCCCAGAAGGCGGGACAGTCTCCGGGACAGCAGGGAGCGGCTTCGCCCGAGAGCTTCCCAAACGCCGCTCACGTCGGTTCCGACCGCGGCCCGGCGGGGGCCCCACCGGCTTCGCGTGCTGGTGGGTTCACGGGCCTACCCGTCGGGTCCCTGCTCGAAGTCCCGGATATCGACGGAGGCCATCGTGGAGACGCCTTCCTCGGCCATCGTGATCCCGTAGAGGGTGTCCGCCATCCCCATGGTCCGCTTGTTGTGGGTGACGACGAGGAACTGCGTTCTGTCGGAGAAGCCCCTCACGAGATCCACGAACGTGTCCACGTTCGAGTCGTCCAGCGGTGCGTCAAGCTCGTCCAGGACGCAGAAGGGCGACGGCTTGACAAGATACAGAGCGAACAGCAGGGCCACTGCGGTCATAGCCCTCTCGCCCCCGGAGAGGGCGGAGATGTTCTCGAGCTTCTTGCCGGGAGGCATGGCCACGATCTGGACTCCACCCTCGAGCGGGTCGTCGCCCTCCACCGGGAGGATGTCTGCCTCACCGCCATCGAAGAGCCTCTGGAACAGGAGCCGGAAGTGCTGCCTGACCTGACCGAACGTCTCGCTGAACCTCTGCGAGGCAGTCTCGTTTATCTCCCCTATCGCCTCGAGCAGAGAGCGCCTTGCCTCGACCAGGTCCTTCCTCTGGCTCCCCAGATAGCGCAGCCTCTCGCTGACCTCCTCGAACTCGGAGGCGGCGAGCATGTTGACGGGGCCCAGGGAGTCGAGCTGCGAGGACAGATCATCCATCTCGACACCGAGAGCCTCCTCGTCCATCCCCCATGAGGGGTCGTCCTCCGGAGGCAGGGACCTCCTGGCGGACTCGGCTCTCGCCTTGCGGATGGCCTCCTGAAGCGATCTGCTCTCGGCAGAGAGCTCGGCCAGGGAAGACCTCGTCTGCAGGAGGTCCTCCCGGACCTTCTGCAGCCCGGCCTCCGAGACCGCTCGAAGCTGCAGAAGCTCCGCTCGCTCCCTGCCGGCAGCCTCTCTACGCTGCTCCGCCTTCTCCCTCAGGGCCCTGAGGCCGCCGATCTCCTCCTGGAGGCTCGTCATCTCGCTCTCGATAGACCCCGCCTGCGCTTCCATGCCGGCGGCGGACTCCAGGAGGGCCTGCGCTCTCTCCAGCGAGCGGGCGCAGGATGCCTCGAGCCGCGTGGCGGCGGCGCCTGCCGATTCGATGGACGCAGCGAGAGAGGCCGCTCTGGCCTCGGTCTCGCCCAGCTCCCTCATCGCCCCCGCAAGGTCCTCCAGACGGGCGTCCAGGTCCTTCTCGAGTGCCGCGAGATGCTCGGCCCTCTGCGCCTCGAGGGCGGACAGCCGCTCGACCTCCGACCTCAGCAGGCCGGGATCGCTGACGCTCTCCAGCCTCCGCTCGATCTCCCGCTTCGCGGCCTCACGCTCCCCTATCCGCCTTTGGACCGACTCCATCGCTTCACGCGTCATCTGGCAGCCTCTGAGCTCCGCCGCCTTCTTCTGCTCGATCTCGCTCAGCCGGTTGCGGGCCTCGTCGACCCTGTCCTCGAGCTCGCCGAGCCTCCGTGCGGCCTTCTCCCTGGAATCGGTTGCCTCCGCGGTCTTCTCGTCGATCGAGCGCAGCTCCTCTCCGGCCTCGTTCAGCAGCGCACCCCTGTCGACCGCCCCGGCTCCTCCCTCGGGGACCCCCAGTCGGGCCACGCCGGTTCGCCGGAAGACATCCCCGCCGGGAGTGACGATGTCCATGTCAAGGCCTTCCAGGAACCACCTCAGAGCGGTGGGCCTGTCGGGAGCCAGGCAACCCCGGGCGAGTAGGTCCCTCAGGCCGGGCTCCTCGCAGAGCAGGAGGTCGGGCAGCCATCTGGCGACGTCGGGCAGTTGCGGGGCCCGATCCCGTCCCTGGCGATCCCGCCTGCCCAGGAACGCGATCCTCATGCCCCCGGAGGCCTCGAGCACAGCCCTGATCTCCTCCGCCGACAACTCGCCCTCATCCAGACTGAAGGGCCTGGCATCCTGGAAGGAGTCGAGATAGGCCCCGACTGCGAGCGCGGCGCTGTCCTCGGCCAGAATCAGATCGCTGATCCTGCCAGCTTCTCGCCCGGCGGTCTCCGGCGATCCGCTGAGAACGTCGATCCTGGTTATCTGGGCGGTCCTCTGCAGGTCCAGCTCCAGCAGAAGCTCCGAGGCTCCCTGCAGGGTCGCCCTGGCCGTGTCCCGCTCCTCCTCGATCCAGTAGAGGCTGTCCTCTGCCTCGGAACGCTGCTTGCCCAGGGCCTCGAGGGACGACTCCCCCGACTGCTGCCGGCTCTCGAGACCCGTGCGCTCGCTCGACAGCCTCTCGATCTCCCCCGAGATGAGAGAGATCTTCTCCGCATCTACATCTCCGCCCTCGGATGCGAGGCTACGCTCCGCTTCCCTGAGCTCGGACCGGGCCACCGCAAGCTCATCCCTCCCGGAGGACAGCGTTCTCCTCAGTGAGTCGACGGATTCCTGGCCTTGCGAGACCCTCTCTCTGGCAGCCTCGAGCCTGGAGCGCGCGGTACCGAGGTCGGACTCCTCCTCCGCCGCCGCGTCGCGCAGCTTCTGCAGATCCTCGAGCTCCCGCTCGCGCGACTCCGTCGCCTCGGCGGCGGCTTCTCGGCCCTCGGCAGCCCTGGAGAGCAGGTTGGCCTTCCGCTCCCCGGCCACAGCCGCCCGCTTCTCCAGATCGGCCATCGCGGAGTCGAGCCGGAAAGCCTCGTCCCTGGCCTCTCCGAGGGCCCTCTCGCTGGCGTCGAGCTTCGTGGCAGTATCGGCCAGTCTGGCCGCTGACGCGGCAGCACCGGCAGACAGGTCCTCCTCGCGCTTGCGCAGCTCGACGAGCTTCCCGCCGATCTCGCCGAATCGCCCTCTGAGTCCCTCCTCTTCCCGGAACTCGAGGAGGTTCCGGAGGTCCCGGAGCCTGCTCGTGATCCTCTCGTGCTTCCTGAGGACCGCCACCTGCCTGCGAAGAGCCCCCGCGTTGCGCTCGACCTCTGAGAGGATGTCTCCGATCCTCTCCAGATCGGCGGCTGTCGCCTCGAGGCGCAGCTCCGCCCTGTGCCTCTGGATCTTGTACTTGGTGATGCCGGCGGCCTCGTCGAACAGGAACCTCCTGTCCTCTGGCTTGCTGGAGAGGATGGTCTCCACCATCTTCGCCTCCAGAATCCAGTAGCCGTCGCTTCCCAGGCCACGGTCCGCGATGAGATCCGTGACGTCCATCAGCCTGCTCCTGGTACCGTTGATCAGGTACTCGCTGTCACCCGCGCGGAAGAGGCGCCTCGCGATGGATACCTCGTCGAACTCGATCGGAAGCGAGCGGTCGACGTTGTCCAGGGTCAGGATCACCTCGGCAAGGCCGAGGGGCTTCCTCGAGGAGCTCCCGCCGAAAATCACATCCTCCATGCGCTCCGCCCTGAGCTGCCTGGGGCTCTGGCAGCCCAGCACCCATCTTACCGAGTCGGCGATGTTGCTCTTGCCGCAGCCATTGGGTCCGACCACTGCGGTTATGCCGGGCCGGAACTCGATCTCGAAGGGATCGGCAAAGGACTTGAAGCCGGTGATTTCGAGCCTCTTCAGGTACAATTCCCGTCTCCCGTTCCCGGGGAGTCACCCCGCTGCCTCGATCGGCCCATTAGCCTCGAGGCATACACGAAAGTGCTGAGCAGAAGAGAGAACATGGCCACGAGGCCGATCCAGTCAAGCCCCGCGAGGACCACACCGCCGGGCCAGTAGGCCTGCCTCACCAGATAGACCGCCAGCATGAGCGTGGAGGCTTTCCCGGCCAGGTTGGACTCGGGTACCCGGGAGCCACCGGCGCGAACGACGAGAGCCAGCCCCCCCGCAACCACCAGCCCCTCCCGGCAGACCAGGACCAGGGGCACCCAGAGAGGGATACCGCCTTCCGCCAATACCGCCAGCGAGAAAACCACGAAGGCTATCTTGTCGGCAAGGGGGTCGAGCAGACGTCCCGTATCGCTGACAGCTCCTGTCTTCCTCGCCACCAGACCGTCGAGGAAGTCGGTCAGGCAGGCCCCCAGGACCATCGCCATGGAAGCGTGTGGGCAGCTCTCGAGAGTGAAGGCGGCACCGAAGGCCAGCGGTATCCTGGCCATGGTCAGGAGGTTCGGCACGGAGAGCACCGGACCCCCGAGAGCGCGGATCAGCGCGGTCTCCCGTTCAGAAGGGCCTTCGCGTGCTCCATGGCCGCCGGGCCCCCACCAAGGACGCGGGCCAGCTCCTCCACTCTCCCGGAGCCTTCGAGAGCCTGCACCTCGGTCACGGGCAGGCCGTCCCTGAGGCCCTTGCTCACACTGAGATGCCTCGATGCTCTGCAGGCGATCTGCGCGAGGTGGGTCACGACAACTACCTGCCTTCCTCCCGAGCTGGCCCTGGACAGGGCTTCCGCCAGCAGGTGCGCGGTCTCTCCCCCGACTCCGCTGTCTATCTCGTCGAAGACCATGGTGGCGGGCTGGCTGACCTCTGCGAGCGCGAGCCTGAGAGCAAGGCTCGCCCTGGATAGCTCGCCGCCGCTGGCGATCTCCGAGAGCGGCCCCGGAGG
>JAFGKQ010000025.1 GCA_016928495.1 Candidatus Fermentibacterales bacterium | reverse complement strand
GCAGGACAGCTGCTCCGCAGCTGGCAATGGTGTGGCTCGGTTCCCGGAGAGGCCCGATGGGTCGGCCCGGGATGAGAGGATGGTTGGCAATGAGGACGCTGTCTCTCCTGTGTGTTCCGCTGGTTGCGGCCTTCGCCGCCGCGGGGGAGCTCACCATGGATCTGTGCTTCGATTCCGGTCAGCTCGAGATAGACCAGGTGGGCGTGTACACCAGGGTGGTCGCTCCTGGCATGTCCCTCATCGAGCATGAGGGATGGCCCAGGCTCCCGCTCATGCGCGCCAAGGTCGCTCTGCCGACAGGCTGCAGGGCCACCGGGATCGAAGTGCTCGACAGCAACTACGAGTCGCTCACCGGCTGCTTCGACATACTCCCTGCCGGCCCCCTTGTGCCCTTCTCGGTGCAGCAGGAAGTCCACCCCGTCGCGCCCGCGGCGCGAATCTACGGCAGCGACGAGTACTTCCCCCACGAGCTCTGCAGGCTCGCCAGCTCGGGCGCCATATGGGGAATCCCGCTGGCCTACCTGGACGTCAGCGCGGTCAGGTGGAACCCGGTCAGCAGGCAGCTCGAGGTCCTCTCCGACATGACCCTGAGGCTCACCTACGAGTACGACCCCTCGCTGGTGTTGATCTCCAGGAGGCTGGAGAGCAGCGAACAGGCGGCGCAGAGCATGGTCAGGGGCATGGTCGTCAACCCCGAAGGCGTTTCGGCGTCCGGTGCGCAGCTTGTCGACGCCAGGGACCTTGCATACGGCCAGTACGTTATCATCACGCACCCCGACTACCAGTCTGCCGCCCAGGATCTTGCGGACTGGAAGACCGCCAAGGGCGTGCCGACCAACGTCTATACGACGGACTGGGTGGCCTCCCAGTACAGCTGCTACGATCTCCCTCAGGAGATGAGGGCCTTCCTGACGGACTGCCGCGACGAGGGAGCAGACTACGTGCTGATCTACGGCGATGACGACAGGGTAGTCGCCAGGGACGCCTACATGCACGCCTACAGCTACACGGCCAACGCGCCGGCCGACATATACTTCGCCGACATCAACGATACCGCGCCGGGAGCCGACAGATGGGACTCCAACGGCAACCACGTCTGGGGCGAGACTTCCGACGACGTCGACTGGCACCCCGACCTCTGGGTGGGCCGCGCCAGCGTGAACTCGGTCTCGGAGGCGAACCTGTTCGTTGATAAGGTGCTGATCTACGAGCAGGTCGCATCGGCCGACTACTTCGAGACCGCCCCCATCGAGATGCGCGTCGGGTACTCGACCGGCATCCTCTGGTCAAGCCCCTACTACCCCGGAAGCGCCGCAGCCGAGATCATCTCGGGCTACGTGCCCGGCGGGGGGTGGGAAGAGGAGAAGTGCTACGAGTCTACCGGCAATAACAGCTCGGCGATAACCATCGCCATGATCAACGCCGGTCCCCATCACGTCTTCCACGCAAGCCACGGCAGCCAGACCTACATGTACACATCCTACGGGAGCAACTACACCGTCGCCAACATAATGGCCCAGACCAACATCTCCTCCGGCAACCTGCCGGCTCTGTGGAACTCGATCGCCTGCATGATAGGCCAGATAGATGGCTACGAGTGCTGCGGCGACGCCTGGCTGGCCAGCCCCAACGGCGGCGGGTTCGGCTCCTTCAACTCCCGCTATGGCTGGGGCCACTACGGAGAGGCCGGCTACGGTCCCAGCGAGAGGATCTGTGAGCGCTTCTACTACGAGCACTGGAGCGCCGGGACGATCCAGCTCGGCCCCGCGCACCTGGTGAGCATGGACCACTTCTGCCCGCCATCCGCGCACGGGGACAGCTTCGAGGTGGACGTGCTGGACTGGTGCATCAAGGAGTACAACCTCCTCGGCGATCCAGAGCTGCCGATGTGGACGCTCGAGATGATCCCCATGACCGTGATCCACCCGGGGTACATAGGCGGGGCCACGACCGTGGACGTCAACGTGTCCGACCCGAGCGACGGCCCGGTCGAGAACGCCAGGGTCTGCCTGCAGAAGGGCGACTGGCAGACCGGTGACATCTATGAGATAGGCTACACGGACGCCAGCGGCCATGTCGGCATCTACGTGAATCCGGGGTCGGCAGGCACGATGGACGTCACCGTGTGGGCCCACAACCACGAGACCTACCTGGGCACCATCGACGTCGGCGTGGGCATCGGCGACCAGGGCGAGCAGGTGGCTTTCTACTCGCTCGATCCGGTCACTCCGAGCCCCGCCCGCACCCACGCGGTCATGGGCTTCAGTCTCGCGAGACCCGGGATTGCCAGGGTGGACGTGTTCGACCTGTCCGGACGACTGATCACGACCCTGACGTCAGAGTATCTTGGCGTCGGCGCTCACAGCCTGACGTGGGACCTGACGGCCGACGACACCCCGGTACCCTCGGGCCTCTACCACGTGAGGCTCTGCTCGGGCTCCTTCCAGAGCTCCCGAAGCGTGATGGTCCTGAGGTAACAGGCAGCCCGGATAGACGGGGAAGAGGGGCGGGCCGACCGGGCCCGCCCTTCCGCGTCAGTGCTGAAGGTCAACTGGAGGACGGAGTCTCCAACTGGCCCAGCAACTCGTTGACCCTGCGGAAGTGCCCGCGCTCCTCTTCCAGGACATGCTCCACACGGCGGCGGTCCTCGGGCTCTTCCAGGGCACGGATGAGCCCGCCGTAGAACATGATGGTGTCCATCTCGCGGCGCGCCGCGAACTCCAGGGCATCTCGCACGCCCGAGATGCGGTCTATCTCGTGTCTCAGCCTGTGGGCAGAGAAGAGAGACACCCAGCGCCGGAGCTCGCCTTGAGGGGCTGGCGAGTCGGAGGAGGCCCACTCGAGCCTCGAGAGAATTTCCGAGAAGATCTCCCCGTGCCTCCGCTCCTCGATGGCCAGAGCATCCCGAGAGCGGCGCCCAGCGGCGTTGACCCGGCCGCGGCGGCGAGGTCGTCGTAGAGGTCTCCCCCCGCCCTCTCGACCCCAAGGGCTGCCCTCAGGACATCCGGGATGGTGAGGTCAGGCAATGGGATGAGTCCTCATCCTGAGGGCGCAAGCGGGACCTTGGCAACAGCGGGGCCCGTGGCTACCGGGAAACGGTGTGCTTCCCCGATATCGGTCCATGCGCCCACGAGGAAAATAGTGCGTGTCCCGGATTTCCCGGATTTCCGCGGGTTTCCTACTTGGAGGTGGGCTTCTTCCTGATGTCCCGCACGTAGACGGTCTTGGACCTTCCGCCATCGTGGGTGCGCTCGTCGATCTCGAAAAGCCTCATCGCGGAGACCAGCCCGCTGAGGCGCGCGTAGCCGTAGTTGCGCGGGTCGAACTC
>JAFGKQ010000303.1 GCA_016928495.1 Candidatus Fermentibacterales bacterium | reverse complement strand
CTCTGGATCTCCAGAGGATGTCCGTCGACCGGTTCTCCGGCGAGGACCTGACTCACCTGGGAAGCGTGGGAAGGACGGGTCCGGGCCCGGGGGAGTACGAGTTCCCCATTGCGTTCGCCACACTCGGGAGCGGCGGAGTCGCGGTCGCCGACATGATGGCCAGGAACATCGTGCTCTACGATCCCGTCATGGCGTACGTGGAGGAGCTGGGCGGCTTCGGTCAGAGCGGAGCTCCCTCCAACCTCGCCCCTGGTGTCGGAGACAGCTTCGTGGGCAGCCAGATGAGGATCCAACCGGGCGAGCAGGGGCCTGAGGGCAGCCTGCTCGTGGGGTGCTGGAACCCGACTGATCCGGAGCCTGCGACGGTCTATGCGACCTTCCCCGTCAACGTACGGTCGGAGGACGGCGGGATAAGAGTGGAGGCGCCGAGGATCGCCCTGGCCACCGGGCCGGACGGCAGCGTTTTCGTAGCGGAATCGAGCGACAGCGTCTACCTGATCAGGGGATTCACCTCTGACGGCGGCGAGCTGGTGACGATCGAGAAGGACTGGGAAAGGGTCGGCAAGACGGACGAGGAGATCGAGGATGGCGCCCTGGGCCTGGCCATCAGCATGGAGAGCGGCACCACGAGCATCACCAGGCCCAGGATAGAGGACGTCAATCCGTTCAGGGATGCAGTCTCGGGTCTGGGCGTGGACGCCTCGGAGAGGCTCTGGGTCCGCGTGGGGAGCGACGAGATCCCGACCTTCCACGTCTACGACTACCAGGGGGAGCTGCTGTTCGTGGCAAGGCTCGAAGGGCTGGGGCGGGTTGCGGGCCGGAGGGCCGAGTTCGTGATCGACTCGGGCGGGGTCTTGGGCTTCGACCCCGATCCCGAGGACTACCCGAAGGTCTACCTGATAGAGCTCGAACAGCCCTAGGAGCTCTGCAGCCCGGAGAGGGAGGTTCCGCTTGTTCCTCCGGAGGTCGCTTCTATTGCTCGCAGTACCGCTCGTCGTGGGGCTCCCGGCCCCGTCCCGGGCCAGCATCGGGGGGGTCGAGATACCGGAGGCTCTTCCCGGGTGGGCCAACCCCGCCCGCGTCGAGCCCGCGGAGCCCGACTTCGAGAGGCTCTTCGAGGCGGATCTGGGCTACCTGATCGAGAACGCACAACAGGCCTACACCATCGGTGACTTCGACCTTGCGGCAAGGTACTACCTGCTGTTCCTCCAGGCCGACCTGAACCGCAATCCCATAGTGATCTACAACCTGGCTTGCTGCTATGCGCTCATGGGCGAGGAAGCGCTGGCATCGCGCTTCCTGGTGGCTTCCTTCAGGGCCGGGCTGGACGACCGGGGCTTCGTGGATGCCGACCCGGACTTCGACAGCATACGGCAGACGCAGCAGTTCCAGGGGGCTGTGGCAGAGATCGACTCCATGATGGAGGAGATGGCCGCTCTGCGAAGCGACGAGATGCTCTATCTCATGTTCCCGTCGCTTCAGACTGCCAGGCTCCACCTGCCGGAGGGCTACGATCCGGGAAGAGAGTATCCCGCCGTGGTTGCCCTTCATGGCTACACCGGAAGTGCCGAGGAGTTCTCGCGGCGATTCTCGGACTTCGAGAACGGGGACTTCATCTATCTCTCCCTCCAGGCACCCTACGCGCTTCCGCCCGAGACCGGCGGCGGCTATAGCTGGTGCGCCCACGGGAGCCAGGACTGGCTGGAGATCCTGCCGGAGGACAGAAGGGCCGAGCTGTGGGAGAGATCGGTGATCACGTCCATCGACTACGTGGTCTTCGCCACGATGGAGCTGCGCGAGCATTACCCGGTGTGCGGAACCTATCTGCTGGGCTTCAGCCAGGGCGGGCAGCTCTGCTACATGACGGCCCTGCTGCATCCGGACATCTACGACGGCGTCGCTGCTTTCGGTGCCCCGATGATCGGAGAGGAGTGGGCCCCACAGGAATCGGCCCCCGGGTTCCGGGTGTTCATCGCACGCGGAGCCAGCGAGGACGATAGAGGCCTTGTGGCCAGGGACTACTTCCAGTCCCGCGGCTATGACGTGACCTTCTACGAGCACGACGGTGCGCACTGGGTGCCTGCCGAGGGGCTCAGGGCCTTCGAGTCCTGGCTGAATTAAGGGGACACATCACCTATCTCGGCCGATTGCTGCTCCGGCACCCGGCTCTGCGCCGCCGACTGCAGGGCAGCACTCAGAGCCGTTTCACCGAGATAAGTGATGTGTCCCCTTAATTCAGCATCTCTTCGAGCTGCTCCACCGTGGGTACGGAGCCCTGCAGCTTCAGGACGCCGTCTACCGCCAGGGCCGGCGTGATCATCGCCCCCATCGCGGTGATGGCGGCAAGCTCCGTGACCTTCTCGATCTCGAAGTCGAGGCCCAGGCGAGCAGCAGCCTCCGCGGCGCGCTCGGCAAGCTGCCGGCACTTCGGGCATCCCATTCCGAGGATCTGGATCTTCAGTTGTATCACCCCCCCGATCCGGCCAAGAGCCAACCGTAGAGCGATCCACAGAGTGTTGCCATCGTCACTACCAGCCCGGCGAAGACCACCGTCTTCCTTGTACCCAGGACGCTTCGGATCACCAGGAGGTTCGGAAGCGAGACCGCCGGGCCGGCCAGAAGAAGCGCCAGGGCGGGGCCCTTGCCCATGCCCGCACCCATGAGGCCCTGCACAATGGGAACCTCCGTGAGCGTGGCGAAGTACATCAGCGCACCGGCCAGGGAAGCGGCCAGGTTCGCCGTGACGGAGTTCCCGCCCACGGCGCTCTCGATCCAGGAAGAAGGGATGACTCCCTGCTGCCCCGGCCGGCCGAGCAGGACCCCGGCCGCCAGCACGCCCAGGAAGAGCAGCGGGAGCACCTGCCTGGTGAAGCCGAAGGTCGAATCGAACCATTCGTATCCTTCACCGCGAGTGCTGGCCAGAATCCACGACAACACCAGCGCCCCCGTGCCGAAGGAGAGGACCGTCCTCCCCGGAAGCAGAAGAGCCGTGGCCGCCACCATCGCGGCACCGAGGGCGAGCTTCCAGAGCCTTGCGCCCAGCCAGCGGTGCAGCATGGCCGCGAGGATCAGGCCCAGTCCAGACAGCACCAGTCCCTTTGCCCGATAGAAGCTCCCGGTCAGACCCCCGCTGCATTCACAGCCACCCCAGGTTGCGGTCACAAGGATCAGCACCAGAACCAGGAGGAGCAGTACGCTGTGCCAGACGGGGGCCTCCGGTGTATTGCCGAGAGGCTCGCTCGACGGCCTGGCCGCGCACCGCTTTCTCTCCTCGCCGCGGAAGAAGAAGCTCATCAGCAGGCCGAGCACGATCCCGAAGAGGACCGCGCCGAGAGTCCTGGCCACTCCGAGCTCCATTCCCAGCACACGTCCCGTGAGGATGATCGCCAGGACGTTGATGGCGGGTCCCGAGTAGAGGAAGGTCGTCGCGGGTCCCAGCCCGGCCCCCATGCCGTATATGCCCGCGAAGATGGGCAGAACCGTACAGGAGCAGACGGAGAGAACGCTTCCGGAGACCGATGCGACCGAGTAGGCGACGAGCCTCCGGGCGCTTGCCCCGAGGAACCTCAGCACCGCACCCTTCGAGAGCAGCACCGATATCGCGCCGGCTATGAAGAAGGCGGGCACCAGGCACAGCACCACGTGCTGCCTGGCGTAGTCCTTGAGCAGAAACAGGCCCTCGAGTACCGCGCCTCTGAAGCGCGGGTCCTGGAGCGGAAGGTGGTAGGCCGCGAGGAACCCCGCCGCCAGCAGCAACGCCGTCTTCCACCTGCCGGAGATCCTCATGGAGAGCCAGCCTCGCAAGACCCCTCGAGCACTTCTTTCACGCAGGACAGGAACCCCAGGACGCAGGGCGTATCCAGGCGGTACAGGATGGTCGTGCCCTCTCGCCGGCAGGAGACAATGCCGACCTGCCTGAGTACGCCCAGGTGCCTGGAGACGGTGGACATGTCGGAGCCTACCAGTGCTGTTACCTCGCCTACGCTCATCTCGCGTCGGGCTAGCTCCTGAACGATCAGAAGCCTCGATGGGCTTCCCATCGCCCTGATGATCTCAGCCTGCTTCCGGAGGTCAGGCATCCGGGTCGTGCCCTGCATGTCCGTCCCGAGCCTTCCTATTTGTATAACAGGCCAAATATGCAAATAGTGTGCTCGCAGTCAATGGAACCAGGAGGCGCTGTCGGGCGTACTAGTCTCTGGAGGGAGGTCGGAATGACCGAGAACAGGGGCAAGCCCGGGAAGTCAGGTCATCCCAGGACCCAGAAGAGGGCTCGCAAGCCTCACACTCACGCTGAAGACCACCACCTCCAGCACCGCAAGGTGCCATCGAGAGGAGGCGGATAGCCGGTAGAACCGAGCCCCCTCCACTACCGACCAGGCGGGCAGTCCTCGCAAGTGGGCTGCCCGCCTGCCTGCTTTATCCCGTTGGCTGGGCTGTGGTCCGGGGTCGTGCCCGCACTGCCCCTACCAGTCGTTCATGCGCCAGAGCCTGGCAGTCCTCGCGTACATGTAGAACCCGCATGGAACGGCTATGAGAAGCAGGGACAGCAGGGTCAGCAGCATCCCCGTAGAGAGCCACCCCCCGCGGAACAGCCCGGTCAGGGCTGTCAGAACCCATTGCGGAACGAAGCCGTGAGCCTGGGTAGCGAGCATCGGCAGCCCTATGAAGAGGGCCAGGAGGATCAGAGCGAACCAGTGCTGGGCTGCCCTTACCGATCGCGCCTTTGCTGACAGGGATATACCCAGCGCGCTGCTGAGGAACGCGACCAGCAATCCGAGGACCGACACCATCAGTATCGCCTCTGCCGCCGGGGCCCTCCCGTGCCTGATCAGGTTGATGACGCAGTAGAGCAGCATCGGCGCCCAGGTGAAGGCGAGCGCGTAGGCGATCACCGCGACGAGCTTGCCCCACATCATCTGGGCGGCGGAGAGGGGAGAGGTGAGAAGGGTCTCGAGTGTCTCCCTCTCCTTCTCTCCGGCGAAAGCGTCCACCGCACCCGGCCCCGCCAGGTAGAGGGGAAGCACGGCGAAGATGAGCAGGATCAGGTCCGAGCCGTTCGAATCGCTCCGCAGTGGAACGAATACCGCGAACACAACGAAGAAGACCAGGACGAGCCTGATCATGCCGGCCCTGCCCAGGGCCCGCACGAAGTGGAGCAGTTCCCGCCTGGAGACAGCGAGCATCTCCCTCATGGTCCGTCTGCATCCTCATCGGAGGTGGCTGACAGGAACACCTCGGCGAGGCTCCTTCGGGCCGGCCTGAACTCCGTGACCAGGACTCCATCGGCGATCAGCTCAGCGAGGAGCTTCGCCGGCCCCCAGCCATCCGGCAGAGGAACGCGAGCCAGACCGTCGGCGCCCGGGAGGAAGCTCTTCCCCTGGAAGAGAACCGGCCCCCGGGACTCCGTCGCGACCACGCAGGCGCCCGCCTCCTCCGACAGCGCTTCGGGGCTTCCCTCCGCCACGGCCCTGCCTTCGTGGAGGATCACCAGGTAGTCGCAGAGCTCCTCGGCCTCCGCGAGGTTGTGGGTGGAGACGAGTATCGCGCGCCCCTCCCTGAGCGTCGCGATCATCCTGCGGACGTCTATGGCGCGGGCCGGATCCAGCGAGGATGTCGGCTCGTCCAGGATGAGCAGATCGGAGTCCTGCAGGAGGGCTCTCGCAAGGGCGGTGATGCGCCTGTTGCCCGAGGAGAGCTCGCTGACACGGCGGCCGGCCATCGGCGTGATGCCGAGAAGCTCCATCGTCTCCCCGACTCTGCCTGTAGCGATGCCCGAGATGCCGGCCCATGTCCGGAGGTTCTCGCGAACCGTCATCTCCCGGAGCAGGCCGTCCTCCGCGAACATCACGGAGGAGCGACGCCTCACGCCGCTTCCTTCGAGCGGGTCCAGCCCGAACACGCGCACGCTGCCCGCGGAGGGCCTCACAAGCCCCAGAATGGCCCTGATGGCTGTCGTCTTGCCGGCGCCGTTCCTGCCCAGGAGTCCGATAACTCCGGATCCCTCCGGGATGGAGAAGTCGAGGCCCCGGAGGGCATGGGTGTTCCCGTAGCTTGCGTGGACGTCGTCGAGAAGGGCTATCGGATGCCCGTCAGGAGGCATCCTTCTCCCACTCGCTGATGAGCTTGCAGAGGGAGTCGACTATCGCCTTCAGGATGTCACGGCCTGCCCTGTCGGAGATGACCGAGGGGTCGACTCCCACGAGGCCCTCGGGGTATCTCCTGGCCCACTCCTCCGGTCCCAGAACACATCCCGCGGGAGCTTCCGGAGGGTGTTTCTTGATCTTGCGCTTGCTCTCGCCGGCCAGGTCGGGGTAGAGATGGTATACGATCGACAGCTCCGTGGCGGTACCGTGCGCCCCATTGCCTTCTCCGAACAGCTCCTTCTGAGCTTCCGGGACCCCCGGCAGCTCCCAGTAGGGCACGTAGCGGCAGCGGAGGTCGGGGTTGCAGGCAACCGCGTCCGCCAGGCCGCAGAGGACGGGCCCCCTGTTTCCCCCGTGACCGCTTACGAACAGGAACTTCCTGAAGCCCTGCCCGGACAGCGAGCCGACGATGTCGAACACCACCGAAGCCAGGGTGGAAGCCCTCAGGCTCACCGTCCCGCCGAAGGAAGTGTGGTTCTGTGAGAGGCCGAACGGCATGGCCGGGGTCATCACTATGCCCGTCCGGTTGCAGGCCCTCTCCACTACTTCGGTGGCAACGATCGAATCGCAGCCCAGCGGACCCAGCGAGCCGTGTTGCTCGGTACTTCCCAACGGTATCGCCACGATGGACCTCTTCACCAGGTACTGAACTACCTGGTCGGTAGTCATCTCAGCAAGCCGCATCCGGCTCACCCACCTTCTCGCGCCGGGAGGACGCCCGGCGGAAGAGCTGCAAGCTAGCTTCCGTCCTGTTCTCTCAGTATGCCCACGGGGGTCTGGTGATGGCCCTGCCCCAGCGGATTGTCGGCGAGCGCCGCCAGAACCAGGTCCTCGCTCCAGCCGCCCCTCTCGGGATAGATGCCTAGGATGTTGCCTCCGAGGTCATTGATGTCGACGACGGCAGCAGTCACCCCGAAGTGCTTCGACAGCCTCTGTGCGGCGATGTCCGGCCTCTCCGGGCCCAGGCTGACTGCCCTGTTGAACGGCGGTATCGTCCCGGTCGTGGGACCATCGATGGATCGGGCCTCCGGCCCCGCGATCCTGTAGAAGTCACCCTTCCTGCCCACGAGCTTGCCCAGCGCACCGATGACGGAGGCGAACAGGATTCTCCCGGTTCCGCACTCGCGCAGAGCGCACTCCATCGTCTCGGGCATGCCAAGGCCTATCCCCGCGGGAGTCCTCGTGACGAACCTGCTCAGGAACCGGGCCAGGAACCTCGGCCTGAGTTCATCGGAGTCCAGGAGGTAGTACCGCCCCTGGCTTGCCGACACTGCCTTCTCGCTGACGAACAGGAGATCGGTCAGCCGAAGCTCCACTCCGGCGTCGGCGAGGGCCTCCTCGATGGTCCTGAGAAGCGGCTCACCCCTCAGTATGAGCTTGGTCCTGACAGGGATCCTCAGGTAGGACCTTCCCTCGATGACCCTCGTGGTCCTGGCCGGTCCCGCGACTGGCTCTTCCATGCCCTATCCCCTCCGGGGCGGTTACTTGTCCCTTCCCAGGAGCCCGTTGATCATGGTGGTCGCGATGGAGATCAGGATGGCCGCCAGGAGCGCCCACCAGAAGCTCCTTATGTAGAAGCTCTCCACCCACCAGTCCGCGATCAGGAGAACGATCGCGTTCACGACGAATCGAAGCAGCCCTAGTGTCAGCAGCCAGATGGGACAGGTGATAACCCTGGTGATGGGCACCAGCACCGCATTGAGCAGGCCCACCACGAGGGAGGTCCAGAACACCGTCCAGAAGCCGCCGTAGAACTCCATCCTGTTGCCCAGGACCAGGGACGCCAGGTACATGCTAAGGCCGGCTACTGCCCACGACACCAGCGATTTCATCAGGCAGCCCTGTCTGCGGGCTTCCGCTCGATTCTCGACCATCAGGCTCGTTCCTCCCATGTTTGCTGCAATACCAGAACGTAACATACTCACTGGGCGCGGCAAGCGGGGGTTCTTCCCCGCCGCATCACTATCGTCCGACGGAGGTTGGGATGCTTCCGATCCTCAGGGTGGTCGCTGTCTGCTCGACGCTCGCGGGCCTTTCACTCGAAGACTGCATCGGGTTCCTTCTCGATCGCTCCCCCAGGAGCGACCTCACGCCTCAGGGAGTGGCCCTGCTGGAGGCGAACGCGGAGATAGCCCTCTGGACCCGCGAGTCCACCCCCTGGGGCCCCCTGATACCTGATTCTGTCTTTCTGCGCTACGTGCTTCCCGCCAGGGTCAGCCAGGAGCCCCTGGTCGAGTGGCGCTCGATGCTCCGGGACTCCGTGCTGCCCGCCGTCGAGGGGCTCTCGTCGATCGAGCAGGCCGCCCTGGCTGTCGGCGCCTGGTGCGACGAGCGGACCGCCTACGAGCCTACCCAGAAGCGGGACCAGTCGCCCCTCGTCACCTGGAGATCCGGCATTGGCCGCTGCGAGGAGCTCACGATCTTCTACATGGACGCCCTGAGGAGCGTGGGCATCCCCTGCAGGCAGGCCTACACCCCCTGGTGGTCCTGCTGCGACAACAACCATGCATGGACAGAGGTCTGGACCCCTGACGGCTGGAAGTACGCCGAGTCCAGCTCCGCTGCGGACTCTCTGAGCAGCGCCTGGTTCGACGAGAACGTGAGCAAGGCATCCCTGGTCCTGGCCATAGCCCCCGATTCCGTCCCCGGCACCCTCCGCACCCTGGGCGGCGCGTCCTTCGTGAACGTAACGGCCAACTACACTCGGACCGGCACCCTGACCGTGGGTGACGACACCACGGAGGTGTTCGTCTCGATAGTCAACTGGGGCTCGTTCCGCACGCTCGTGCGACTCGACGAGGACCTCAGGAGCGTCGAGCTGGGCGCGGGGGTCTACATGGTGAGCTGGGGCTGGCCCCTCCGGACCGGCTTCGTGATGCTGCTGCCGGGAGACAGCCTGGTCTACTACCCCGAGGAGACCGGCCACATCGAGGGCGTGCACCTCGTCAACGTGCCGGAGGTGGTGCAGTGAACCCGCTTCTCCTGGCACTGACGCTGGCGATCACTCCCGCGGAGAGGGACAGCCTGCTCGAGAAGACACCCGGGAACGAGGCGTTCTGGGCCGAGGTCCTCGAGCTAGAGGACCCCTACTTGCTCGAGGCGGTCGAGACTCTCTTCACCCAGATAGCGAGACTGGACAGGCTGGAGATGACCGAGGAGGTCCTGATGGACCACGTCCTCGGTGCACAGCACTCACGGGGGCTCTTCTACACGGATCTGCCCGATTCGATCTTCTTACCCTACCTCCTCCACTACAGGCTGGACGAGGAGCCGGTCTCGGCTTACAGGACGAGGCTGTCCGTCTTCTGGCAGAGCCGTCTCCCGGCGGGGGCAACCCTCGAGGAAACCTGCCGGGCCGTCTGGGCCTGGATGAGAGAAAACCTGGAGCTCTACGAGCCCGAGTTCATGGGAGGCGTCGCCGCGCCGGGTGACGTCATCGGTGCGGGTGGAGGCACCGAGCGGGAGTGGAGGGTCCTCCTGGGTGCCAGCCTGAAGGCCCTGGGCATCGCTGCCAGGCCGGTGCAAGGCTGTTTCGGGGGTCCCGACGGCGGCCTCTACCGTTGGCTCGAGGTATGGGACGGAGGCTCGTGGGAACCCTTTGTGACGGAGCTGGACAGCCTTCCGGGTGCCTTCGAGGGCCTGGCTATGGCGATATGCTTCACCGATGAAGTGGATCTCACGGGAGAATATGTCCCCACCGGTACTCTGGTCATCGAGGGGCTTCCTGACACGCTGCCCGGGGACTGGAGCCTCGGGATCGCGGTTCCGCGCTCCGGCGCTCTCGAGCCGCTCGACTGGTCCCTGTCGGACCCCCTCGCTACAGACTCCGCGGAACTGGGGGTGGGGGAGTATCTCGTCCAGCTCGGTCTCAGGAAGCAGAGCGGTGCCGTGCTGCTCTGGGTCGGGCGGGTGGAACTCTCCGCGGGCAGAACCACCAGGCTATGCCTGTCATGGGCGCTGGAAGAGATGCTCGGCTCGCCGATGGCGCCGGTCCTGACGGAGGAGGAATGACCCACCGCATGCTCGCTCTGCTGCTTACGACAGCCCTGTGCCCGATATCGACGGCGGGTGTCAACGGCTCTCTGGAGACCATCGGCGACATCACGGTGCTCAACCTCTGGGGAAACTGGGAGGAGATGGGCTATGCCCACGGCTACCTCCTGGGTCCGGACCAGAAGGAGCTCTTCGAGACCTACTTCCTCGAGTTCGCGGGCGGACCCGGCAACATAGACCTGGCAAGGCTGTTCCTGGACGCCTACTTCGAGATACCCGACGAGTTCAGGTCCTACGCTGCAGGTATGGTGAGTGGCATCGCGGACACGGTGGGTACCTGGTCCGACGTCTACGGCAGGGACCTGGACACTCTCGATCTCTACCTCGCTTCCGCAGTCCCGGACATCTCGCACCTGATCGATGCGGGCTACCCGCTCTGCTCCAGCATCAGTGCCTGGGGAGAGGCGACTTCCGCCGACCCTGACCTCCTGGGCGAGCCCGGCATAGCCCGCAACCTCGACTACTGGGTCGACGAGGACCTGGTTCTCTACGACCACCATCTGCTGATCACCTACGACCCCGACGATGCTCAGGAGTGGGTGTCGATAGGGTTCTCGGGCCTCATGGGCTGTCTCTCGGGCATGAACCAGGCCGGGGTCAACGGCACGATCGACATGGGCAACCACCAGGGCACCTACCAGACGAGCTCTCCGTTCGTCCCGATCTGCATGGCACTGGCACTGGGGCTCTGCCGTGAGGACTTCGACGGGAGCGGAAGCTGCGACATTGACGATCTGCTCGAGGCCACCACCTGCTGGAACAGGTCCAATTCCTATGACGTCCATTGCACGGGCGCCCCCGGGCCATCACACCCGGGCGAGCCCGCGATAGTGGTGGAGATAAGCAACGAGAG
Organism: Candidatus Fermentibacterales bacterium; assembly: GCA_016928495.1. GTDB lineage: Bacteria > Fermentibacterota > Fermentibacteria > Fermentibacterales > JAFGKQ01 > JAFGKQ01. The sequence goes on along the minus strand of JAFGKQ010000303.1, from coordinate 309 downwards.
AGGAACAGCGGTGCGGCTGGCAACCGACGAGCCCGCCATCTCCACCGACAGGATGATCCTCACCAACCACCACCGGGTGCTCTATCCCCCTGTCTACTGCAGCCGGTACACGAGGCTCCTCGACTCCCTAACGGCCAACCCGGTTGTCGGCCTGGAGAGGCTGTGGGTGTTGGCCGGCTGCGCTGGGACGAAAACCATCCCCGGACTGGGCGGCACGATACAGACCATGATCTTCATGCCCTCCCAGATGGCCATGGGCGTGTCCTTCTCCGACGAGGCGCAGGCATCTTGGCAGAAGAGCCCCGAGTG
>JAFGKQ010000302.1 GCA_016928495.1 Candidatus Fermentibacterales bacterium | reverse complement strand
GGAGGTGGAGGTAGGCGCGCTGCCTGCCTGCCATGTGGACCCGAGGCTCGTCAGACAGGCCCTGGTCAACCTCTTCTCGAACGCTCTGAAGTTCACCAGGACCAGTCGGCCTGCCCGCATCGAGATAGGCACGCGGGTCATCGATGGCGAGGAGATGATCTGCGTGGCAGACAACGGCGTGGGCTTCGATCAGAAGCATGCCGACGAGATCTTCAAGGTGTTCTCAAGGCTGCACGGACAGGACTACGAGGGCACCGGGGTCGGGCTGGCGATAGTCGAGCAGGTGGTCAGGAGACACGGGGGGAAGCTGGTCGTCAGCAGCCGGGAGAACGAGGGAACATGCTTCTGCTTGACGTTGTGGGAGGCCGGCCAGAGCGGCATTACGGACGAGGGGGAGAGGATTGAAGACTGAGGGCGGAGCCTCTCCCGGGGTCCCGATCCGCGTGCTGATACTGGAGGACAGGCCCGAGGACGTGGCTCTCATAGTAAGGGAGCTGGAGAGGGCGGGCTTTGGCGTCTCCTGGGAGGCTACCTGCAGCGAGGCCGGGTACACCGAGCTCCTCAGCTCCGCGGAGAGCTTCGATATCGTCATCTCCGACTACAAGATGCCGATGTTCGATGCATCGCGCGCCCTGGAGATCCTCGTGGGCCGCGGCCTCGATACTCCCTTCATAGTCGTCACCGGCACGATAAGCGAAGAGGTGGCCGTCAGGTGCATGAAGAGCGGTGCTGCCGACTACCTGCTCAAAGACCGCCTTGCGAGGCTCGGGCAGGCGGTTGAGAACGCGCTTGCGGCCGCGACCCTGAGAAGAGCGAAACAGAGGGCCGAGACTGCCCTGGCCAGGTCGGAGTCCTTCAACAGGAACCTGGTCGAGAGGGCGCCGCTGGGCATTCTCTACCTGGACTCCGAGGGCAGGATAACCTACGAGAACCCTGCCATGAAGCGGATGATGGGGCTGAAGGAGGGGGAGGACGTACGCCTCCTGGGGATGCGGCTCGGCGACCTCGAGCCGGTCATCGACGCCGGAGGTGTCGAGCTACTGAGGAGGGTCATCGCCGGCGAGGTGCTGTCGGGAGAGCATGTCCGGTACACCTCGCTGGCGGGAGCCACCGTCGATCTGGAGCTGCACGCCTCAGCCTTCCACGACGAGAGCGGCAGCCTTCAGGGCGTGATAGTCATGGCCAGCAACATCACCGAGAGGAAGCTGCTCCAGGAGCAGCTGCTCCAGGCGCAGAAGATGGAAGCGATCGGGCAGCTCGCCGGTGGGGTGGCTCACGACTTCAACAACCTGCTTTCGCCCATTCTGGGCTATGCGGACATGGCCCTTCTCGAGCTGGACCCCGGCACTCCGATCATCGAGGAGATAAGGGAGATCAGGGATGCCGCACAGAGAGCCTCCGACCTGACCAGGAGGCTGCTCGCATTCAGCAGGAAGCAGTTGCCGCAGCGGGCGCTGATAGACCTCAACGCGATCGTTACGGACTTCGCCCGCATGCTCGAGAGACTGATAGGCGAGAACGTGCTCCTCAGGAGCGAGCTGGAGACGCACGATCCGGTGCTGACCGTTGCCGACACGTCTCAGGTCCACCAGGTGCTCATGAACCTCGTTCTCAACGCCAGGGACGCGATGCCGGACGGCGGAGAGCTGATCATACGGACCGGCGTGGAGCATCTAGAGAAGAACGCGCAGATATCACATCCCCCGTGTGCTTCGGGCCGGTTCGCCTACCTTTCCGTGGAGGACACCGGGCTCGGCATGGACGAGCAGACCCTGGGCCGCGTCTTCGAGCCTTTCTACACGACCAAGGCCAGAACCGGGGGAACGGGGCTCGGTCTTCCCACGGTCTTCTGGATCGTCCGGCAGCACGAGGGTTGCATAGACATAAGGAGCACTCCCGGGAGGGGAAGCACCTTTACGGTCTTCCTTCCCGCGGCGGAGGAGGACAGGGCTCGCCCGGAGGCGCCTTCGGAGAGCGAGCCGCTGCCAAGGGGCTCAGAGACGGTGCTCGTGGTGGAGGACGAGCCTGCGGTGGGCAGGCTTGTCAGGGCCGCCCTCTCGGCCGGCGGCTACCGCGTGCTGTATGCGTCCGGGCCTGGCAAGGCCATCGAGGCTTTCAGGGGGCTGCAGCCGGGTCAGACCGTCGGCCTTCTGGTCAGCGACGTCGCGATGCCCGGCATGGACGGACGGGAGCTGTTCGACAAGCTCCGGGACGAGGGTGGGCCTTCGAAGGCGGTCTTCATGTCCGGGTACCCTCTGGAGCCGGAGCTATTCCGGTACGATCCCGGACAGCTCGTGGTGCGGCTGCTCAGGAAGCCCTTCAGTGTGCGCACGCTGCTGCAGACGGTCAGGGAGGCGCTCGACGCCTGAGCCCGTCGTATCCCCGCCCGTGTCCGCATAGACGGGGTGCCGGCCACTCATCATCTTCGGGCTTCCCCGGTCCTCACCCGACGGCACTGACGCACCTGAGAGCGAGGAGAGCTTGATCCCACTGAGAGACGAGAATCCCCTCAGGTCCTTCCCTCTCGTCACCCGCTCTCTGGTGCTCATCAATGCCCTGGTCTTTCTCCTGGCGGCAGCGGAGGGTCTGGAGAGCACCGCCATGGAGTACGGGGCCGTCCCCGTTCTCATAACGGAGCCAGAACTGGCCGGGCAGAGCACCGTGGAAGTCGATCGGAAGATCAGGTCTATCGACACTTACGGCATGCAGAACACTCAGAGGGTCAGCGCCAGGGTGGACCTGCCCCGCCAGAGCCTCCCGCCCCTCCTCACCCTCCTCACCTCGATGTTCCTTCATGGGGGCCTGTTCCACCTGGTCGGCAACATGTGGTTCCTGTGGATATTCGGGGACAACGTGGAGGACCTGCTGGGAAGGGGGAGGTTCCTGGTGTTCTACCTGGCATGCGGCATCGCTGCCGTCCTCGCGCACGTGCTGCTGAACCCGTCCTCCGTCGTGCCCGTAGTCGGGGCGTCAGGGGCCATATCCGGGCTCATGGGCGCCTACATGAGAAAGTTCCCGTTGGCGAGGGTGACCACGCTCATCCCGCTGTTCCTCTTTTTCCAGATAGTCAGGATTCCCGCGTTCTTCTTCCTCGGCATCTGGCTGCTTCTGCAGGTGGTCAGCATCGGCTCTGACGCCGGGATAGCATGGCTGGCCCACATCGGCGGCTTCCTGGCCGGCTTCCTTCTGATCGGATGGATGTCACGCCGGCGGCCGGGTCGGATCCCGGTCCGGTAGGGTCGGCATCGAAGGGCACGCTCTGACGGCAAGGCGCTTCATCCTCAGCCTCCTCGCCAGGGGCCCTTCTCGCACCCCGCCTCGTCCATGGACTCCCAGGACACGGCCATATCGAGGGCCGACCGCTAGTCTGAGAGCCCCGGGGCGGGGGATCCTCCAAGACAGATCATCCTGACCCGGATTCGGCGGTGGTATAGTATGGGGAAAGCCGTAGTGCCAGACGGATCCTCCATTGGCCGGCTTCGTCCCTGCCTTTGCGAATGGGGTCCTCCCTGGCTGATCCGGAGCAGTGGCAAGCTCTGATATCATCGTGGAGTGGAGCAAGGCCTGATGACCTGGCGCAAAGTGGACTGCGGACGGACCTTCGACGACCAGAGGGAGCCTCTGCTCAGGGAGCTGGAGCCGGCCAAGGGGCTCCGTGAGACGCTCGTCTTCGTTCCGGGCTTCCATACCAGCGACTACGAGGAAAAGGACCTGCGGAGATGGTGCTCCGCGTTCCGCCGTGCCGGCTGGCACGGGCGGATATGCCATCTATGGTGGGACTCCGGCGTGGAGAGAGGCGGAGTCATGGGCCTGGCCGACGCCATCGACTGGGTAAGAGTCAACGACAGAGCCAGGGAGACAGGCGAGCGATGGGGGCCCGCCCTGCTGTGCCTCGCCTCGAGAAGGGGAAGGGTCACGGTCGTTGCCCATTCCCTGGGCGCCAGCCTTGCATACCATGCGCTGGCCGCGATGCCCCCGGGGAACAGGGTACTGGATGTCGTTCTCCTGGCCGCGGCGGTCAGCGCTGACTCCGGAATGGACTGGGCAGGCATAGCGGAGAAGATACGGGGCCGGCTCTACAACCTCTACAGCCAGGAGGACGAGAGCCTTGGCCTGCGGTTCAGGATAGGCCAGGCGATCCGGTTCAGGTGGAGGGAGGCGGCGGGGCGGAAGGGCATCCTGCGAAGGCAGAGCCACTCCGGGATCCTCAACATGGACGCGACGGCCCTCATAGGGACCGGGCACACGACCGGGTACCTGCATCACCTCGGCGAGATCCTGGGGGATGTCCTCTGGAGGAGGAGATGGAGGAGGACTGTCGTGACGCGAGCGCTCGCCTGTTCTCTGGCGATCGCCGCCTCGCTGCTGGCGGCCCTGGGCGTGATCCCCCTGCCCTAGCTCTCCCTGACCGGTTGCTGCATTGAGCGGGCTTCGGTAGGATGAAAGGTCCGACCGCGGATGTCGAAGACGTTGCGTACAGCCCAGTGGACGCCGCGGTCCAGGCCGGGGCAGCGCCCCGCCAGCCGGGCACCACGGAGAGGAAGCAACGATGACTGCCGGAGATGTCTCTCCCGGCTTCCGTCCTTCCGACACCTTTGAGAAGTCGCCGGACATCGTGGCCAGGCACATCGCCGGGGAGCTGCTGCTCGTGCCGACCGCGAGACGGGCATCCGGGCTCGACGCCATCTTCGTGCTCAGGGGCTCGGCCATCCGCGTCTGGGAGATGCTGGAGAGGCGCCTTGGCTTCGACGAGATGCTCGGAGAGATGGCGAGAGGCTACGGAATGACCGAGTCCGACCTCGAATCCGACCTCCGCGGGTTCCTGTCCTCGCTGGTCTCTGCCGGCATGGTCAGACTGGCCGGCCCCCCGGAAGAGCAGTGACCGATCCGGGTCCCCTCGCCTGCCGCTACGGTGAGTTCAGCCGCAGGCTGCACGAGGCGGCGCTGAGGGAGCACCTGCCCCTTTCAGGGACCTTCGAGATCACCTCGCGCTGCAATCTGCGTTGCCGTCACTGCTACATGCCCCGGACGAGCCCGTCCGGCGAGAGCGCCGGGCTCGAGCTTGGCTGCTCGGAAGTGCGGGGCATCCTGGACGATGTCGCGTCCGCCGGATGTCTGTGGATGCTCCTCACCGGCGGAGAGCCGCTGCTGAGAGAGGACTTCCCGGAGATCTACGTCCACGCCGTCCGACTTGGCATGATCGTGAGCCTCTTCACCAACGCCACGCTGGTCACCCGGGATCTGGCGCGGCTGCTCGGGCGACACCCTCCGTTCATCGTCGAGGTGACGCTCTACGGGGCATCCGAGGAGACCTGCCGCCAGGTGACCGGACGGTCAGGGGTCCTGGCGGACGCCCTGCGAGGGGTCCGGGCGCTGCTGGAGCAGGGAGTCCGCGTCGGGCTCAAGAGCACTGTGATGAGACAGAACCTGCGGGACCTGGACGGAATGAGGGGTATCGCTGACGAGCTGGGCCTCGACTTCAGGTTCGACGCGATGCTCAACGCCGGACTGGACGGCTCCGCGGGGCCCAAGCGGGTCAGGCTCGAGCCGCGCGAGATCGTCGAGCTCGACCTGTCCGATCCGCGGCGCAGAGAGAGCCTGGTCGAGTTCTGGAAGCGTTTCGGAGATCGCGATGACCGCGACAGGGACCTCCTCTACTCATGCGGCGCCGGCCGCG
>JAFGKQ010000024.1 GCA_016928495.1 Candidatus Fermentibacterales bacterium | reverse complement strand
TCCAGATGAGAGGCCATTCCGTCTCCGGACGGGAAGGGATTGTGTACGGCAACGGAGAGCCTGAGAAGCCCGGCGAGGACGAGTATCGCCACCAGAGCGGGCCATTCCCTGCCGCGTGCGAGCGGACCTGCGCAAGACATGCAGCAACAATAAGACCCGCCCGGCGGGCTGTCAGTCTCGACGTCGGTAGTGCGCCGGCATCCCGCGTGGACTTATAATCCAGCCTGACACGGAGGGTTCAGGCATCTCCCCGTTCGTGCAGGCAGGAGGGGACGCGTAGGGCCTGCGGCATCCTCGGGGAACACGGAGTAGGCGTCATGAGAGGCATCTTCAGCAGGGTTCTGGTTCTGCTGCTCGCGTGCATCGTCGCAATCGCCTTCGTGCTCTACAACCACGACCTGGTCAACCGCCTCCAGGACAGGAACAGGCGCTCGAACGAGACCATCGCGTGGTTCTGGGCCGGGACTCAGGTGCCCTTCAGCATGCTGCTCCTGCACGACCGGCTGGCGGTGTGCACGGAGTGTGGCCTCTCCTTGCTCTCGACGAGGTCGGACTCGGGGGCCTTCAGAATGTACTGCCCCGACTGCGGCTCGGTGACGAAGTGGGTCAACGCCATGCGCTGGACCGGGAGCGAGAGGCAGGTCTTCGAGAGCCAGGCCAGGGAGCTCTTCACGCAGCTCATATCGCGTCTGGACTACACCGTTATCCTTACCGACATCGACGGGGTGCCGCAGGTGAGGGATGGAGTCTCTCTTCCCGACGAGCTGCCCTCGCAGAGGTCGCGCAGCCTGAGACGGCTGCTCCGGGCGCTGGATGCCGAGAACGAGCCCCTGCCGCTGACCAGAGCCGATGGCGACACGATAGGCTGGCTCCACTATGGCGGGAGTAGCCTCGAGGATGAGTTCAGGTACGTCCCCTACATCGAGCTGGGCCTTCTGATGAGTCTGGCTCTGGTTCTGCTGCTCGGGGTCCGCGGCGAGATCAGGCGGGAGAGGGGGATGGCCTGGGTAGGCTTCGCCAAGGAGACTGCCCATCAGCTCGGGACCCCGCTGTCTTCTCTGCTGGGCTGGCTCGAGGTCCTCAGGGACAGGCCGGATCTACCGGGTGACACCGAGCTGCAGGAAGCGATCGACTCCATGGGCAAGGATGTCTCCAGGCTCCAGCAGATAGCCAGGAGGTACGGAGAGCTCGGCAGGACGCCCAGTCTCGAGACGGAATCGGTCAACACGGTGGTAGAAGAGATCGTGGACTACTTCCGCTCGAGACCCGGGCTGATGGGCGGGAACTCCAGGATCGACACCAAGCTCAACGCCACCCGGATGGTCAGCCTCAACCCCGTTCTGCTGAGCTGGGTCATGGAGAACCTCATCAAGAACTCCCTGGCGGCGGTGAGCTCCAGGAAGCGGGGAGTGGTGACCATAAGCACCCGCAACGTCCCGGACGGCGCGGGGGGTGTCGAGATCCAGATCACCGATAACGGCAGCGGCATTCCTTTCGTCCACCAGAAGAAGATCTTCAACGCCGGGTTCTCCACCAGGCGTGGAGGATGGGGGCTTGGCCTGACCCTCGCCATGCGGATCGTGGAGGAGTACCACCGGGGCGCCATAAGGCTGGTCGTGAGCTCGCCGGAGAAGGGCAGCACCTTCGTCATCTCGCTTCCCACGATAGCCGAGACCAGGCCCGCCGAGCGGAAGCACCGGCGCGGGAAGAAGGGCGAGAAATGATCACCGTGCTCTGGGTGGATGACGAGATCGATCACCTGAAGAGCCACGTCCACTACCTCGAGAAGAGGGGCCTGAGAGTGCTGACCGCGAGGAGCGGACAGCAGGCCCTGGAGTCTCTCAGGTCCAACCCCGTGGACCTCGTCCTGATGGACCAGATGATGATCGGCATGGACGGTCTGGAGACGATGGACCGCATCCGCGAGAACTACCAGGAGCTCCCGGTCGTGATGGTCACACAGAGCGAGGAAGAGGAGCTCATGGACAGGGCGCTGGGGGGAAGCGCCGACGACTACCTGACCAAGCCGGTCAACCCCAGTCAGATCCTGCTCGTCGTCAAGAGGCTTCTCATGGTCGACAAGCTCCGAAGCGAGCGGGCCGCCGAGGAGGTTGCCCAGGAGGCGGCACGGGTGCGCGACATGGAGGGTCGACAGCTCGACTGGGAGGACTGGGTCTCGCTGTTCAGGATCTACAACGAGCGGGATGTGTCCATGCAGGGCATCCTCGGCGAGAACAGCTCCGCAGCAAGGAACATGGACCTCAGGGGGCTGGCCGGAGACTTCTCGCGCACGGTCGAGCGCATGTACCCAACCTGGATCAGCAGCAGCAACGGCCCCATCATGCCCCACAGGTTCTTCGAGAAGGTGATAGTCCCCTCCCTGGGCAGGTCCAACGAGCTGGTTCTCATCGTCATGGACTGCATGAGGTATGACCAGTGGCTCACGATCGCGCCCTACCTGGAGACGCTCTTCCATCAGGAGATCCGGTTCATGTTCGTCAACCTGCCTTCCGCTACGCCCTACAGCAGGAACGCCCTCTTCGCGGGGGCGCTTCCCAGGGATATCTGGAGGTACTACCGGCACCACTGGACAGAGGACCACACCAGACCCGGCCTGAACGCCCACGAGTCGGAGCACATGAAGGACACTCTGAAGAGGCTCGGCTCCAGAGCCGCGGAGGGCGCCAGCTACTTCAAGGTCTCGAACCACTATGAGGGCGAGCAGCTCCGAAGGTCCCTATCGCATCTTCTCAAGGGAGGTTTCCTTGCGCTGGTGGTCAACTACCTCGACCACCTCACTCACGGAAGGTCGGAGCTCGACCTGCTGAAAGACCTGGCTCCCGACCGGGTCTCGTTCAGGGAGCTGGCCGGCACGTGGTTCAGGAACTCCTTCCTTCTGGAGGTGCTGAAGACGCTTGCCGCCAGAGGCGCGACGGTGATCGTTACCAGTGATCACGGATCCACTTTCGCGAGACGCCCGACGCACATCAGGGGAGCGCGCGGCATGTCCAGCAGCATGAGGTACAGGGTTGGCCACAGCCTGACCGCGGACGACCGCGCCGCCATAGTCATAAGGCAGCCGGCGGAGTACGGACTGCCCGACGAGGAGCCCAGCAAGACCTACGTCCTCGCCCGCTCGGACTACCTTCTGGTCCATCCCCAGATGCCCAGGGGTGAGCTCCAGAAGTTCGTGAACACCTTCCAGCATGGCGGCGTATCGCCCGACGAGATGATCGTCCCCTGCGTCACACTCACTCCGAAGCGCGTGTCCTGATGCCACGCTCACCTGCATGGGCCGGCTTCTCCGGCGAGGTAGACCAGAGAGCGCTGGAGTCTCTCGCCCGGGAGCTGGCCGCCACGCTGCGGCCCGGCGACGCGGTCCTTCTCGAGGGTCCTCTCGGAAGCGGCAAGAGCACCTTCGCCAGAGCTGTCCTGGGCGCGCTCGGATTGAAGGGCAGGCTGCCCAGCCCCGGCTTCATCGTCGATGCGGTCTATTGCACACCGGATGGCACCGTGGTGAACCATGCCGACCTCTATCGTCTCCAGGGAAGCCCGGAAGAGCTGGAGGCCTTCGGAATAGCCGGTCTTCTGCGCTCGCCCGAGTCCGGTGAGGGCATCACGCTGGTGGAGTGGGCGGAGAGGCTGCCCACGCATCTGGCTCCGGCCTGCGCCATCAGGGTCGTGCTGGAGTTCTCGAGCGACGAGACCAGACGGATCGCGATGATCGAGGACCATCGTGTGGCTGGGGATTGAGACCACCGGCAGGCACGGTGGCGTGGCCCTGGTCGGCGACGACGGGGACCTGGTGCTCGAGCGGATCCTCTCGGTCGAGGCATTTCACTCGGAGAAGGTTCTCCCGGCCGTGGCAGCCCTGCTCGAGGAAGCCGGCGCGGAAGGCCCGGAGCTCTCTGGTATCGGCGTCTGCACCGGGCCTGGCTCCTATACCGGCGTCAGGATAGGGATCGCGACCGCGACCGGTCTGAGCAGGGGCTGGGG
>JAFGKQ010000301.1 GCA_016928495.1 Candidatus Fermentibacterales bacterium | reverse complement strand
GGAAGATGGCGATGTCGGTCTCGAATCGCTCCTTCTGCTCGGGGGAGAGCTGCCGGTAGAAGGAGACGAGCCGCCGCAGGATCTCCCGATCGGCCTGCGTGAGGCCGGCCAGGGCGGCAGTCCTCCTCGCCAGCAGCTTCCTCAGGAGAAGCAGGGAGTAGACGAGGCTCGCGAGCATGCAGACGGGGATGAGCCACAGCGCTTCGCCTCCGCGCTGGATGGCCAGGACGCTCAGGATCAGGGACGGGGCGAAAGCCAGGCAGACGTGTCCGAGCAGCCGTCCGCGAGGGAAGCTATCCACTAACCTTCCTCTGAGGAGTCCGGTACGATCAGGTGCCTCTCCACGTAGATGCGCTTGAGCTCCCTCGAGAAGAAGTCCTTGTCCTTGTACTCGCTCTGGAGCTCGTCGGCAGCGGAGTCGAGCCTGTGCCTCTCGAGCCTGAGGGCCTTGTAGGCTCCCGAGAAAGCCTTGCGCGTCTCTGCGACCTCCTCCGGCGGGACCTCCTTGCGCTCCGCCTCCTTCAGGGCCGCCTGAGCAGACTCGAAGGCCTTGCGGGCCTCCGCAACCGCCTTCTTCTCCTGTGTCACGTCGGTCTTGAAGCCGGCGATCTCCTTCTCGCTGAAGCTCATCTCATCGCCGATCCTCTTCTCGAGATCGTCCAGCATGGGAAGAAGGTACCCCTTGAGCTCGTCTATGTAACCGGAGTAGCGCAGCAGTGACTCCCTCGTCTTCTTCTCGCGGCGATTGTTGCGGGTCTTCTGGAGCTTCTCCCTCCAGTCCTGGACCTGGCGCATGTGACTCAGCAGGTCCTTCCTGAGGAGGTTCTTGAGGTGAATGTCCCTCTTCAGGTTGCGTTCCGCCCTTGTGTGCTCTTCCATCGCTGTCCTCTCACCTGTCGTTGCCATGGGTGCCGGGATGCCTGACCCGGCTGCTCTCTGCGAGTGGTTAGCCTTTATGGAACTCCGGGGGAATCTCGTCAAGACCACAGGCTCAGTCGAAACGGACCTCGAACCCCAGCAGGTCCAGAAGCGGATCAAGGCGGCAGCCCTCGAATGCGAGCCGGGCCTCGGCCCAGGGCAAGGCATCGAGCACTCCGAGAGCCGTTGAGGAGCTCTGCCTTCTGCAGAGAAGGACGACACCGGCTCCGCCGTCATCGTGGAGGCTCTCGAGGAGATCTGCCAGATCGGCCGTTCGATCGGCCATGAACACGGGTCTGGACTCGGCGATCAGACCGGAGAACTCCTGAGGCTGTTCCCAGGAGGTAGTGACCAGCACTGATCCAGCTCGCTCGACCCTGCCGATCAGCTCCTGGCTGCGCCACCTCTTGGCCATCAGAGCGCCAACGGAGGTTGCCGTCGTGCAGAAGCAGGCCAGCAGCACCAGGCAGAGCCCGCGCCGGCGGATCCGCGGCGATGCGGTCAGGGCGAGCAGGACCACGGGCAGCAGCATGTGCCTGAGCCCCCAGGCCAGGTCCTCGACGTGCATCGGCCGCAGAAGCAGCAGCAGCGCCAGGAACAGGAACAGGACCTCCAGAGCGTGCCTCCTCGACGGCCTCGCCAGCCAGAGCACGGGGAAGAGCACGAGAGGGTGCTTGAGGCCCAGGAGGTCCATCGATGCGAGGCCCCGCGCTGTGACCACAACACAAACGCCAACGCTCACGACGGCCCCTGCAGCTACCAGCACGAGCCTCAGACGTCCCTCCTCTCCCGCTCGCAGGGCCACCAGCCAGACCACCCACAGAAAAGCACCCAGAAGCACGGAGACAGTCTCCCCGCCGAAGGCAGGGGGAAGGGCGGAGAGAAGAGATCTACCGAGAACGAACAGACGCTCGGGCAGCCAGCCCATGCCCGCATGACCGTAGAGGCCGACCTCGGCTCCGCTTGCCGCGACATGGGTTCCCAGCCATTGCCCCGTCATGAGCTTCAGAATGGCGGCAAGCAGCACTAGTGCGCAGAGCGCTCCAGGGGCGGCGCGAAGCAGGCTGCGAAAGGGCCTTAGAAGGGTCGGGCTGCTCGGAGAATCCTGAAGGAATGGAAGCAGCACGAGCAGTGGGAGCATCTCCGCCCTGAACAGGACCGCGAGCCCCGCCAGGAGGAATGCGCCCGTCAAGCTGCCCGATCTCGCGAGACGGACGGAGCAGAGGGCGATGAACAGAGCGAGGGAGTGAGACCAGAAGGTCAGGCCGAAGAACGCGAGGGGAAGACCGGTAGCCGCGAGCAGAAGCGCCCTTGCAGGGCTGAAGCCCCGCTTCACCAGACACGCAGCCGCCAGCGTGCCGAGCAGGGCCGAGAAGACCGCCGGAAGCAGGTAGATGCCTCTCTGGCCGAAGACCGTGAAGAAGGGCACCGAGACCAGCGCGAGCGCCGGTCCGTACTGGCTGTAGAGGACTCCGTCGGAGTAGCTGCCGTACTGGTAGGGAAGCGGCCTCACCCGCTCCCTCAGTCCCTCCGGCTGGATCAATCCACCACCAGGGTATTCGACTCGCGGCGGGAGCGAGAACTGGATGCCCGGGAAACGGCCGCTCAGGGAGACCACCTGCAGGAACCGGTTGCCCTCGTCCATCGACCAGAACGACTGCGGCGGCATGAGGGGCGAGAGCGACAGCGCGACGAGAGGCAGCAGCACCGCCCCGAACCCGCAGGCCTTCCAGGAGCGCTTGGGGACGGAGATCACACCCTCCTGCCCTCCGCAGCCCGGGCGAGCTGCATGTAGCTCTCGGAGATGCCAGAGGACGGATCGAGACCCAGTCCGACCGCAGTGCTCCTGACCTCCTCCGGCCTCGAAGCCTCTATCTCGACGAAGCTGCCGAACTCCAGGCTGTCCAGACAGACGCGGACCCCCTCCTTCCGGTAGCTTCTCCTCACCCGGTCGTAGCTGAAAGCCACGCGGAACCCGAGAGCCTCCAGCATGGCGCGGGCGTCCTCGGCCCCGCACCCCAGTAGCGCCTCCAGCTCCCTTCTGGCCTTGAGGCCCTCGCAACCCGGCGCTTCCACCGGAGTCTTGACCGTCAGCCTGACGGTGTGAGGCCCCTCGGGACGATCAGAAGGGCAGGACTCCCTGAGCCTGAGCAGGACCCCTGTCTCAGCCAGCCGCTCCCCTTCGATCCGATCGTACACGAAGCTGCGCTCGAAGGCCGCCTCCGGACCGGAAAAGCCCTGTTCGACAAGGGCTGTCTCCAGCCAGGCTGCGTCTTCGCCGATCGGGAACTTGACCTCGATCTCGATCATCCGATAATGGCCTCTCGCGCAGGGGCCGCCGCCCGCGCGGACCTGACCGCTTTGACGATTCGTCGGGATAACTTAAGATTGCCTCGTGCGGAGGACTAGTCTAACGGTAAGGCAGCGGATTTGAAATCCGCCGGGCTTACGCCCTTCGGGGTTCGAATCCCCGGTCCTCCGCCAGATATGGGGACACATCACTTATCTCTCCTGGGGGATCGCGCCCAGAGATAAGTGATGTGTCCCCATAACTAGAGGATCACCAGGCGAAGGAGTGGGTGACCCGCTCCTTCCGTGACTACGAAGTAGATGCCCGCCGAGCATCTCAGCCCTGAGTCCTCTCGAAGATCCCATTCCATGGCGCCGCTGTCGCTGGCGACCATGTGACGAACCAGCCTGCCCGATAAATCGACTATCGCAGCCTCCGCATCGGGGGGGAGCCCGGTGAACAGCGCACTGCCGAAGCTGCTGCAGGGATTGGGGCACACACTGGGTGAGGCTCCCGCCTCGGGCCCGCTCTCTTCTGAGATTCCAGTCACCGAGTCACGCGGTACGAAGCAGAACTCCGGGTACTCGCTGCTCTCTTCGTAGTACCCGATCCAGTACCCGTCCGGAACGCTGCTGACCTCCAGGCCCTTGTACCGCAGGGTCGCCACTCCGGACGCGACCACATGAGGGTAGTCGTTCCACTCGCCCTCCCAGTGGCGAACCCGTATGCCCGATCCCTGCCGCCAGGCCAGCAGCAGCCCGCTGTCCCCGCGGTCCCGGCTCATGGAGTAGTGGCTATCCTGAGGAAGATCGAACGGAAGCACCTCCGTGTAGAGCGGCTCCGGATCCCCGGACTGGAACACCGAGTAGCGCTGCTGATAGGGTCCCACGGCTTCCCAGATCGCGAGCACGTTGCCGCTGCAGCTCCCGTTCGCCAGGACACACCCCGGAGGGGGGCCGGAGTACGAGTAAAGCATGTAATCGTCCATAGTGGAGGCCCGGGCTGCCGGCCTGTGAGAGATGGAGAGTATATCCTCCGCGGAGAAGCCGCCGTAATAGCCCTGCATCGTCACAAGGCACATGGGAACCCCGGATGCGTCCGTCGCGGGCTCGGTCAGTGGGAAGTTGTCTATGTACCACTCCTCGTACTCCAGGTGAAGCGTGTCGGCAATGACGAGGCCGTCCTGCGAGTCGTATTGCACTTCTCCCGCTACTACGTTCATGTAGCCGTAGCTGCCCCATGTGGATGGCTCGCAGTTGAAGAACACCCGGTTCAGACCGTCGGTGTGCCTCAGGAGATAGACGTAGAAGAGGTAGACGGCCGGGGGCATGGGTGAATAGATCATGTCCTCGGCGTAGACCCTGATCGAGTCGACCGTGGTCAGGTCATCCGTGTCCAGCAGGCAGAAATCGATGAAGTAGCCGTTGGCGTCGTCGTCCCTGCCGGCGTAGAGAAGCGAGTACCCGGAGTCCGTTTCCATGAGGCCCACGGAGCTGTGGTAGTCGCCCATGCGGCGGACGGTCTCGAAGCTCCCGTCCCAGATGCCAACGAAGGTGGAGTTGCCGTTGGTCCAGGAGGCGAAGATGGAGTCATCCAGATTCACCATCTCCAACTCGGCATGGCATACGGCGATGAGGATCAGAGCAACCGCCACCGAGTGTCTCGCAGCGAACCACCATTCCAGATCGGGCGTCGTTCAGGCAGCAACAGGCCTAGGTCTCTACTACGGAACATAGTGCGGGAGCTACCTGATCAGCACTCCCCTGGAGAGAGCCATCTGTGAGCCGCTCTGGAGCCTGATCAGGTAAACGCCCGGGGACAGGCCCGAGCCGTCGAGTACCACTGAGTGCTCCCCCGCCTCCATCGGGCCATCGATCAGCGCCTCCACCAACCTGCCGGAGAGGTCATAGACCTCAAGACGAGCGTTGCCTGCCTGCAGCAACTCGAAGCCTATGGCCGTACAGGTGGAGAAAGGACTGGGACAGGGAGGCTCCAAGGCCGTGATCGTCGGGACAGCCGACCCTGCGTCGATATCGTTGTACTCGTAGATCCCGATCGCAAGGCTGTGGAGATCCCCGGCTCCGATGGTCAGATAGCCGGCATTAGGGACCGGCACGATGCACTGACCATAGCCGTTGCTACCCCAGCACACGATCGTGCTATCGACCTTGAGACCCACACTGTGATACCGTCCACCTGCCACTGCTGCGAAGGCTTCGTTGGGTTCAGGTACATCGCACTGATGGTGGAAGTTGGACCCCCATGCCACCACGGAGCTGTCGGCCTTCAGCCCCAGGCAGTGCCGAGTCCCGGCTGCGACAGCGATGAAGCCCTCATTGGGCTCTGGCACATACCACTGGCCATACTCGTTGTCCCCCCAGCACACAACGGAGCCATCGGCCCTGAGGCCCATGCTGAAGTACCAGCCCGCAGCAACCGCCGTGAAGCCCTGATTCGGTTCCGGAACATCGCACTGACCGTACGCGTTCCAGCCCCAGCATACAACAGTCCCATCGGCAGTTAGGCCCACCGAATGGGTCTCGCCGGCTGCGACTCCGATGTACGGTCCGGAGTCAGGCACATCGCCGTACTCGACGTACCCCCACTGTACTAGAGACCCGTCTGCCTTCACGCCAAGAATGTGGTTGGTCCCCGCTGCGATGCCGATGAAGCCACCATTCGGCTCTGGTACCTCGCATTGTGAGAACAAGTTACTTCCCCAGCAGACCACTGAGCTGTCGGCCTTCAGACCCACGCTGTTGCTATTGCCACCAGCGACCAGAACGAAGCCCTCGTTGGGCTCGGGAACTTCGCACTTCCCGTAGCTGTTGCTCCCCCAGCAAACTGCCGACCAGCCGGGCTGAGCGTTACAGACAGCAGCCAGCGCTACCACCATCATCACTATCAGCGCAGTGCATGCCGCACGTCTCATTCCGCGACCTCCCCGGGACGTTCCACCACTACTGGGCATCGCCATCCATGGGCCACGAGTCAAGAGCGATCCTCGGACCACCAGTGATGACTGCGACCGGGGCTCAGGCCGGAGGACCGGACTCTCGTGCCTACCCGGCCTTGACCAGAACGATCCGGCGTAGCCAGGATTCTGGGGTCAGTTATGGGGACACATGACTTATCTCAGGCATGGGGTCTGATTCGTCGGGTCAGATGATGTATCCCAATGGAGCCGGAGACAGGTGTTGTGTCCCCTTGACTGGAGATAAGTGTTGTGTCCCCATAATAGAAGAGGACAGATGGGTGACTCGTTCTTCATCGGCAAGCGTGAGATAGTCGTGGTGGGGGACCGGCTGCTCGTCTCCCCTTCGAACGCGGACGAGAGGACGGACTCGGGCCTCTACCTGCCGGACTCGGCGGAGGACGGCAAGCAGGTCACCGGAGGCTGGGTCGAGGCTGTGGGCCCGGGCTATCCCGTGCCCGCAGCGCCAGATCCCACCGGCGAGCCCTGGAAGACCGCGCGGCCGCCTGACGTGCACTACTTCCCCCTGCAGGCCCGCAAGGGCGACTTCGCGATGTTCATACGCAAATCTGCCTATGAGATAAGGTTCGAGGGCAAGAAGCTGTTCGTGGTCCCGAACTCGTCGGTGCTGCTGCTCCTACGCGACAGATGGGACGGCACCCCTCTTGCCGGTGAGCCGGTAGCCGGAGAGGCCCCGCCCACGGACGAGGGCGAAGAGGAGTAGGCCGGAGAGGCCGGCCCTCAGTCGCTGCCCTGGCCCGCGTGCCTCTCCCATAGATAGCGGACGAAGTCCTCGACCTCTCGCCTCTCCCTCTCGGAGACGTCCGGAAGCCTCTCCAGGACCCAGCCGACAGCCGCGCCGGGCCCGTCCATCCCGGAGAGATGGTGGGATAGCTCGCCGAGAAGGTCCGCGAGCTCCTCGCTGCGGACCCGGCTTCGCAGGTCACCGCCCTCCTCGGCGGCGTCCGCGAGCAGATCTCTGGACTGGTAGCGCGACACGTCCACGGCCGCGCACAAGTCACGGAAGTGCTCTCTGAGCTGGCTGGCCGAGACGCCGTAGTCGACAGCGAGCTGTTCCTGGGAGTAGTGCGGCACGTTCCTGGTGATCGCGTACTCCACGGCAGCGGCCCATATTGCAGGCTTCCTGCCGTGGGGCTCCGCTTTCTCGCAGAACTCCTCCCAGAGCTCCCTGCCCCGCCTCGCGGTATCCCCGCTGTATCCGTGCAGTTCGAGCATCCCGGTGACCATCGCCGGCACGAGCGCCTCGAAAGGCATCTCCCCGGGCTGCATCGCCTTCCTCTTCAGGCGCACCCTGAGCGCTTCCATCCTGAGCAGGCTCTGCTCTATCCTCTTGTCGGAGGGGTCCAGCTCTCTGGCCTGCAGGAGCAGATGGCAGCTCTCCTCCAGCCTTCCTGACTTCGCCTCCAGCA
This sequence comes from Candidatus Fermentibacterales bacterium, assembly GCA_016928495.1. Taxonomy (GTDB): domain Bacteria; phylum Fermentibacterota; class Fermentibacteria; order Fermentibacterales; family JAFGKQ01; genus JAFGKQ01. The sequence continues at coordinate 2,485 of JAFGKQ010000301.1, read as the reverse complement.
TCGCCTGGTAGCTGAGTGTCTCCGCCACCCTGAACCTCTCGCGCCTGGCCACCGCGAGAAGCACCCTCTCTGCCAGGGCGTCCTCATCGAGCATCAGGAGCACAAGGCCCAGTTTCCGCTTCGCGTCCAGATCCTCGGGGAAGCTCTTGATGTAGTCCTCGTAGCACTGCCTTGCCTGCCGGAACCAGTCGAGCCTGAGGTAGATGTCCCCGGCCAGCAGCAGCGCGGCGGGACCCGGGATGCCGTGCCAGGAGAAGGAGCCCATCCTCTCGGCAACGCTTCTCACCTGACCCTCGGACAGGTCCAGCCTGCAGAGGTGAAGAACGGCAAGATCCTCGTCGGAGGTCCCTCTGACCGACGAGTCGGTCAGCAGTCTCCCGATGCCCTCGCGGGCTCGCTCATGGTCGCCCTGAACGACTGCCTCTTGAACCTCTGACCAGAGCCACTCGAGCTTGCTGCCCGGGTCGCCCTCCCTCTGATGCTCGAGTCCTCCTCTGGCTATCTCGCCCCTCCCTCCACTTTCTCGGCTACTCCCTGATCACGGCCACCAGCCCAGTGTGCTCCGCCTTCGCATCGAAGACCGAAGAGCCCCTGGAGACCGCCTCGATCCTGAAGACGTAGGCTCCTGTGGCCGGCTCGTCTCCCTCCGCGTCGAGGCCGTCCCACATGATCTGATTGTAGCCCTGCTGACAGGACCGGGACAAGACCCTGATGAGCCTGCCGCTCAGGGTGTACACGCCGATCGTGACGTCGGCATCGGCGCTGACCCTGAAGCTGAAGCACCTCGAGCCCCGGCCGGGGTTGGGGTAGACGAGCGCTTCCTGTATCAGCAGGTCCTGAGCCGCCTGCGTGGTCAGCGTGAGGGTGTCGAGAGAGAGGTTCCCCACTCCGTCGACGCTCCTCAGGATGAGCGTGTGAGCACCGTATCCCAGCCCGTCCACGGCGTAGGAGAGGTGGCCGCTGGTGGTGCTGCCCTGCAGGTAGCTGAAGTAGCCGCTGAGGTCCACCGCCTGCCCGTCCGCGTAGAGCAGTATGCTCCTGTCACTCGATCCCCCGAGGAAGCATATGCCGCTCTCGTCGGAGAGGTCCGCCTCGAGTAGGACCTCACCGGTCACCACCGGGTCCTCCACGCCCTCGTAGCCTTCTACCCACATCTCGACCAGAGGCCCCTCGGTATCGGAGCCGGAGGGCTGTCCCCTGACCAGGGCCACTGGATCCAGAGCCGCACAGCGCACCGCCTGGTTGGAGACGCCCACGGCCTGCGTCCTGGCAAAACTGCCGGTATCGGCCTGCAGGGGAATGAAGCACTCCAGTGAGAAGCTCCCCGCGTCTATGAGCGCACTACCACGGAAGGCGGGATTGCCGTAGCGGAGATAGGTTATCGTCGAGCCGCCGAGGCAGTTGTAGGTCGTCGAATCGGAGGAGTCGACTATCTCGATGTAGCACAGACCCGAGCTCTCGAGAACCGATCCCGACACCGTGTTCGACTCGCCGGACCTGAGCGTGTCGCCCTCTACGAGCACCTCCGCGTCCATCTCGGGAAAGGCGGCAGGAAGGTCCATGTCCCCGAAGAAGACATAGAAGCGGTTGTTCTGATAGGAGCCGCCCGTTCCGATCTTCGCCGCCCAGAGGGCGACTCCGACACCCATGGATGGACTGGAGAAGATGCTGTCCACGAGAGCCCTGGATATCTCGAAGTTGGCGAAGGCGTAGGTCCCGCGCGTGGCAGCTATGGCGGAGATGCAGCCTCCGTAGGGCGAGAGCACCAGCTCCTCGGCGATGCAGTCGCCTCCCGGCGTATCGAAGTGACCTACGTCGCAGGTTGCCCACATCGAGGCGGGCAGCCTTCCCCCGTTCCGGAGCAGGGGGATGTCGCTGGAGAGGAGGACCTTCTCGTGTGCGATCTGCCCGGCGGCTCCGTGCCCCATGTAGAGGGCAAACGCCGAGCCTTCGCTGAACAGCTCTATGAGATCGGCACGGGCCTCGGGCTTGTCGGGGTGGCGCTCCATGCCCCAGGGGTACTCGATCAGGTAGAACTTCCTCCTCTCGAGGTCCCCGGGGACGTTCTGCTCCGCCAGGATCTCGCAGTAGTCGGTGTGCTCGGTCTCGTTGGCGTACTGGGGATCCTGCTGCTGTCCCCATTCGTCGTCGGCCACGAAGAGCACCCTGTTCTGCCAGGATCCCGAGTTGTCGCCGGAGAGCTGACCGAGGAGCTTCGAGGCGAATCCGCCCAGCTCCCCGGGCGTATCCACCGGGATCCGGCAGACCGGCATCTCCGGAAGGGTCTGACCGCTGTGAGCGATGACGAACCGGTCGTCGGAGCAGTCCCCGTAGCTCGCCCCCTCCAGCCTGATCCAGGGGACTATCATCACGGGCTGGAAGCTTGCATTGTTCAGCACGTCGTAGTGGCCGTCGCCCACCAGTATCAGACCCTCCGGCCACGGGTCCATCGTGTCCATCGAGTAGCGCACCAGCTCCCTGATCG
>JAFGKQ010000300.1 GCA_016928495.1 Candidatus Fermentibacterales bacterium | reverse complement strand
CACGTGGACACCGGCGACTTCGTGATCGTTGTGAACGCGGAGAAAGTCGGCATCTCCGGCAGGAAGGCCGGGCAGAAGACCTACTTCAGGCACTCCGGGTATCCCGGCGGCATGAGGATAACGCCGTTCGAGGTGCTCAGGCGCCGCCATCCCGACCGGATCATAAGGCACGCGGTCAGGGGCATGATGCCCAAGAACCGCTTGGCCCGGGCGCAGATGAGGAAGCTCAAGATCTACAGCGGGCCGGATCATCCCCATGAGGCCCAGCAGCCCAGCGTGCTGGCCATCTGAGAGCGGAGGGAGGTGATATGGAGCAGTACATCGGAGTAGGTCGTCGGAAGACCTCGACTGCAAGATGCTATCTCCGGCCCGGATCGGGCAGGATCTCGATAAACGACGGCAAGACGCCGGAGGTCTACTTCTGCGAACAGATGCAGTCCGAGCACGCCGTGGCCCCTCTGGACGCCGTGGGTGTGAGATCCCAGTACGACGCGGTCATCACTGTCAGAGGGGGAGGCGTTACGGGGCAGGCCGGAGCGATACGGCTCGGACTAGCCCGCGCCCTCGTCAAGGCTAATCCGGACTTCAGGCATGCGCTCAAGTCGCAGGGCATGCTCAGGCGCGACCCGAGAAAGGTCGAGCGCAAGAAGTACGGTCAGCCCGGAGCGAGGAAGCGCTTCCAGTTCTCCAAGCGCTAGCACGGCGGGCCGGCGCTGTCCGGCCCTCCCGCTGTGCGTGGTGGACAGACGACGCACGACCGGGCCAGGGTCATGCCCCGGTGACGGGCCGTCGCGGACGGCCCGGTTGGCTTGACCGGCGGCTGGTCGGAGGAACAACCGGAAAGGTTCTCGAGAATGCAGATCCCATCGCACGAGCAGCTCCTCGAGGCTGGCGTCCACTTCGGGCACCAGGTGAGGCGCTGGAACCCCAGGATGAAGCCGTTCATATTCATGGCCCGGAACGGAATCCACATCATCGACCTCAAGAAGACCAGAGCCTGCCTGGAGGATGCGGCCAACCTCGTCGCACGGGTGGCGGCGGACGGCAAGGGCGTGCTCTTCGTCTCCACGAAGAAGCAGGGCCGTGAGTGCGTGCGGGAGCAGGCACAGAAGTGCGGCCAGTTCTTCGTGACCGAGAGATGGCTCGGCGGCACCCTGACCAACCACAAGACGGTCTACATGAGCGTTCACCGCCTGGAGGAGCTCCAGAAGATGGAAGAGGAGGGCTTCGCTGCCGGCCTGACGAAGAAGGAGCGTTTGAGCAAGGTCCGGGAGCGGGAGCGCCTCGAGAAGTACATGGGCGGCATCCGCGGCATGAAGGAGATCCCCGGCGCCGTGGTAGTGGTGGACATCAAGAAGGAGAACATCGCCGTCCTCGAGGCCAGGAAGCTCGGCATCCCCTGTATCGCAATCGTCGACACCAACTGCGACCCGACCAGCGTGGACTATCCCGTTCCAGGCAACGATGACGCGATCAAGTCCATATCTCTCATCGTGAGCACGCTGGCCGAAGCGGTCCTGCTGGGCAGGGAGGGTGTGGACTCCGGTCCCGGCCCGGAGGATCAGGAGGCTCCGGAGCAGGAGCAGGAGCCGGCCCGGAAGGAAGAGGCCGGCGAGACGGCTTCCCCTCGAGCAGGGGAAACGAAGGGCAAAGAGCCCGCCCCCAAGCCGGAGAAGAAGGCCAGGCCGAAGGCGAGCACGGCAAGGAAGACCAGGAAGCCGGAAGAGAAAGAGGAGTCCTGACGATGGGCACGGAAGTAAGCGCTAAGGCCGTCATGGAGCTGAGGGAGTTGTCCGGCGCCGGGGTCATGGACTGCAAGAAGGCTCTGGCAGAGGCCGGCGGAGACATGGACGCCGCACTGAGGCTGCTGAGGGAGCAGGGCATTAAGGTCGCCGGGAAGAAGGCGGTCCGGGAGGCCTCGGAGGGCCTCGTCCTGTCCTACATCCACGGCGAGGGTCGCCTCGGAGTGCTGGTGGAGGTCAACTGCGAGACCGACTTCGTCGCCAGGACCGATGACTTCCGGGATTTCTGCAAGAAGGTGGCCATGCAGATCGCCGCGAAGGAGCCTCTGGCCGTCCGCAGGGAGGACATCCCGGTGGAGGTCGTGGAGGAAGAGAAGAACATCTACAGGGCTCAGCTCAGGGACTCCGGGAAGCCTGCGAACATCGTTGACCGCATCGTGGACGGGAAGCTCGAGAAGTTCTACGAGGAGTCCTGCCTTCTCGATCAGGCCTGGATTCACGACGAGTCTTCGGGAAGCGTCAAGGACGTTCAGACCGGCGTCATCGCCAGGCTTGGCGAGAACGTCGTGATAAGGCGCTTCTCGAGGTTCGAGCTCGGTCGCTGAGGAGCCCATGTCCCGGGAAGAGGAGACCGCTCCCTCACGCGCTCTGCTCAAGCTGAGCGGAGAGGTGCTCGCAGGGCCGTCCTCCTCCACCGGCATCGACCCCGACGTTCTCGAAGCCATCGCCGGAATCCTCGCCGGAGTGGTCCGCTCGGGGGCACGCATGGCCGTGGTCATGGGGGGCGGCAACTTCGTCAGGGGCAGGAGCGCTCTCCGGTTCGACAGGGTCCGTGCTGACTACATGGGCATGCTCGGCACGCTGATCAATGGTCTTGCTCTCGAAGGCGCGCTGCTGCAAGCGGGCGCCAGGTGCCTTCTCACCTCGGCGATCCCCGTCTCAGGCGTTGCCGGCCAGTGGGACATCTCCCAGGCAAGAAGGGCCCTGGATGCCGGCTCCATCGTGCTATGCGCCGGAGGAACGGGCAATCCCTACCTGTCCACCGATACTGCGGCCGCGCTTCGGGCAGTTCAGCTCGAGTGCAGCGTGCTGCTCAAGGGGACGAAGGTGGACGGGGTCTATACGGGCGATCCCGCGAAAGACCCTGCCTCGCGACGCTACTCCAGCCTGACGTTCGACGAGTATCTCGAGAGAGACCTTGGCGTCATGGACGGCGCAGCCATAGCCGTCTGCCGCGAAGGCTCCCTGCCAGTCGTTGTCTTCGACGTTGTCTCCGACCCCCGGAACATAGCCTCGGCACTCGCGCGTCCGGAGGAGGTCGGCACGATCATAGGAGGGGAGCAGACATGATCGACGAGCTTCTTGCCGACATCGGGGAACGGATGAGCAAGACGGTGAAGAACACATCTCATGAGCTGGCCGTGATCAGAACGGGCAAGGCCAGCCCGGCCCTTCTCGACAACATCAGGGTAGAGTGCTGGGGGGAGGTCCTGCCCCTCAAGCAGGTTGCCGGGATATCCGCCCCGGAGCCCAGGTTGCTCGTGGTGCAGCCCTGGGATCAGTCCACCGCAGAGGCGGTCGCCAGGTCGATCGACAAGTCCGACCTCGGCCTGAGGGCGAACCTGGACGGGCCCATCATCCGCATCCCCATCCCGAAGCTGTCCGAGGAGCGGCGCAAGGAGCTGACCAGGCATGTCAGGAAGCTCGCCGAGGAGGGCAGGACGGGCGTCAGGAACCTCCGCAGGGAGGCCAACGACAGCCTGAAGAAGGCCTGCAAGGAGGGCACCATCTCGGAGGACAGGGAGAAACGGGCCCTCGACGAGGTTCAGAAGCTCCACGACTCAGCGATTGCGGAGATAGACGCGATACTCGCATCGAAGGAGTCCGAGATAACGGAGGTCTGATGCCGTGGGTAGAAGCGTGCCAGCCCATGTCGGCATCATCATGGACGGCAACGGCCGCTGGGCCCGTCAGCGCGGGCTTCCCAGGAACGAGGGCCACAAGGCCGCCGAGCGCGCCATCCATGACGTGGTCGAGGCCTGCGGAGAGATCGGCGTGGGGTACCTCACCCTCTACGCCTTCTCCACCGAGAACTGGAACCGCCCACGGGCCGAGGTGGACTTCATTCTGAGCCACCTGCTGGCCGGCTTCATCAAGCGCAACATAGACGAGCTGGACGCCAGGGGTGTCCGCATCAGGACCATCGGCAGGACGACCGGGCTTCCCTCCAGAGGCAGGAAGGCCTTGCTCGATGCCATCGAGCGGACGCGCGCCAACAGCGGGCTGCAGCTCATCCTGGCGCTGAACTACGGCGGGCGGGCCGAGATCGCGGATGCTGTGAGGACCATAGCGCAGGCAGTGGCCGCCGGTCGCCTGGAACCGGGAGCCGTGGACGAGGCCGTGATCTCCGGAGCGCTCTACCTGCCCGATGTTCCTGATCCCGACCTCATCATCAGGACCAGCGGAGAGGAGAGGCTGTCGAACTTCCTGCTCTGGCAGTCAGCCTATTCGGAGCTGTGCTTCTCGAGCGTGCTCTGGCCCGACTACACACGCGAGGATCTCGAGAAGGCCATTTCGGGCTACATGGGGCGCGAAAGGCGGTTCGGCGGCGTTGACACGGGCGGCGGGCCGGCTTGAGCCGCTTCGCCGGCCTCTCCGTCAGAACGCTGTCGGCGGCGCTGGGCATGGGCCTCTTCGCCCTGGTGATCATCCCGTCCCACCCGCCCGTGGTGGTGTCGGGTTTCTTCTCTCTTCTCGGGCTGCTCGCGGGGATGGAGGCCGCCGGGCTCCACGACTCGAGCGGACATGCGGCAAGGATGATCTGCGGAGTGGCCGGCGGGGGCCTGACTCTCGCGGTCTGCCTTCTCGGGCCGGTCCACGCCCTGGCCTGCGTTCCCGCCGCGATGGCCCTGGTTGCGGTCGGCAGGCTCCTCCGGCGTCCGATGGGGCAGGGGCCCGGAGATGTCTACGGCACCGGGGGGATGATCGTGGTCTACTCCGTCGGCTTCGGGATGCTCGCACGGCACCGCCTTGCGTGGCCCGACTTCGGGCTCATCCTGATACCTCTCGCGATCTGCTGGATAGGAGACACTGCCGCCTATCTGACCGGCTCCGCGATCGGCCGTCACAAGCTGGTTCCGGCCGTGAGCCCGTCCAAGTCCTGGGAGGGGCTGGGCGGCCAGGTTGTGGGCTCCGTTCTCGGTGCGGTCCTGGCCGGATGGATCCTCGCCCGTCTGGGGCTTTGGGGGATGGTCCTGCTGGGCGCT